>JAAXZP010000370.1 GCA_012719815.1 Christensenellaceae bacterium | reverse complement strand
GCCTTGATTAATGCCCCCTTGGGCGCGTATAGATTTAACGAATGGCGTGTGAATCAGTGCGCGCAGAGGGGGAATAAACCATGACAATAATGGACCGCAGACGCAGGCTGAGATTATTGTGGGCGCTGTTGCTTGCGCTGATAGGCGCAGCGTCTCTGGCGGGTCTCTGGGCCCTGCAGCATAACACGTTTTCACCGCAGGACTGGGAAAATTTGATGGCCACAGGCACCTATCACGAAGGGATAACCATAGACGGGATACCGGTGGGCGGCATGACTTTAGCACAAGCGCGCGCCGCTGTACGGGCGAATATGGACAGGCGGCTGGATGCGGTGCGGATACCCCTGACATATGGCGACAAGACATACGTATTGACGCGGGACGATTTCGACATTCGAACGAATATCGATACAGTGCTGAAGGATGCGCTGCGACTGGCTCGCGAAGGCAGCCGTACAAGGCTTGAGAAGGAGATCGCCGATATCGCGGCTAACGGGCGGGCGTTTGTCACCGACTATACGGTAAACCCGGAGCCCGTCAAGCCGCGGCTGTCGGCCATAGCAGCGGAACTGAACCGGCCGCCCCAGGACGCGACCATACAGCTTAATAAGGACGACAGGAAAAATAGTTTTACTTTTACTGACGAAGTGAACGGCATTGAGGTGGATGAGCAGGCGCTATACGCGGCGGTGGAAAAACAGATCCGGCTGCACCGGTACGGCACGGTGGAGATGCCGGTGCGCACGGTGCCCGCAGCTGTCACCAGAGCGGCGCTGGAAGCTTCGACGGCGAAGCGGGTCACAGCGTCAACGTCGTTTGCCAGCAGCCCGTACAACCGCGCGTCGCGCGTTGCGAACATCAAGAAAGCGGTGGGCATTATCAACGGGTACCTGCTCCCGCCGGGCGCCGAATTCTCGGCCAACACCGTGCTCGGGCCGCGCACGTATGAGCGGGGCTGGCAGCCCGCGCCGGCTATCGTCCGCGGCGGCAGCGAAGACCAGGCGGGCGGCGGCGTCTGTCAGGTATCCACCACGCTTTACAACGCCGTGCTTAAAGCCAATCTGGAGATCGTTGAACGCCGCGGCCATTCCATTAAGCTGGGCTACGTGGAGGGCGGGCTGGACGCGACAATTAACACCGGTACAATCGATTTTGTGTTTCGCAACAACACCGGCGCTAACGTCTACATCTTCTGCTGGGTGGACAACGCGGAGATGAGGGTACATTTTGAGTTATACCGTTGTGCGTTCCCAGAGGCGTATGATGAGATCCGGCTGTCGTCCGAGAAGGTCGAGACGATTTACCCGAGCGGCGATGTGCTGGTCACGGTGGATACCGACAAGCCAAAGGGCTACAGGAAGGTGGTGCAAAAGCGCCGCAACGGTCCGGTATACCAGACGTACCGGCACTTTTTCAAGGACGGCAGGGAAGTGGGGACGCCGGAGCTGATTGCGACGACCAAATACAAGGCGTATTCGGGCGAGATTATCATTGGAGCGGCTGCGCCCAAGCGCCCCCAGCCGACGCCAAAGCCCGCCGGGCCTGCGGCGTCAGAGCCGGCAAAAAACGAAACATGAGCCTCAAAAGCCATGGCAACCGTTACAAGCGTAGTGCGCGGCTGTGAATGTTTGACAAAAGCGGGTATGCGTTCTATGATGAATAAAATCCACTTTTTGCAGGGAGGCTGTTCATGAAGAGTTACCGTAAAGTGCTGACGCTCAATATCCCGCAGCGCCGCCAGTGTGTCAACATCACGCGCGAAGTGGAAAAAGCGCTGGCTGAGAGCGGCATCCGGGAAGGGCTGTGCCTGGTTAACGCCATGCACATCACGGCTTCGGTGTTCATCAACGACGATGAGAGCGGGCTGCACGCCGACTTTGAGCGGTGGCTGGAGAAGCTGGCGCCCGAAAAACCGTATGACCAGTACGCGCACAACGGATTTGAGGACAACGCGGACGCGCATTTAAAACGCACCGTGATGGGCCGCGAAGTGGTCGTCGCGGTGACGGAAGGGCGGCTGGATTTCGGCCCATGGGAGCAGATATTCTACGGCGAGTTCGACGGCAGGCGGCCTAAAAAAATATTGATCAAGATTATCGGCGAATAAATGACAGAGCGGGCCGGCGTTTAAGCGCCGCCGTTTTGTTTTCTTGTTGAAATGGGCGTACGGCTATATATGTACGAAAATGGAACATATTCGTAAATTTCAGAAAACAAAATCGCTTTTATGATTGCATTGAAATAGCGAATATGTTACGATATAGGACGGTATTTTTATGATGGCGGCAATGCCGCCTGTTATTTGTAACGAGGGAGGATAAGTTCATTGGCTAAGGTGGAGAGCGCTGGCGCAAACAAAGTGAAGCTGACTGTTGAGGTTACTCCTGAGGATTTCGCGGACGCGCTGCAAAAGGCATATCTTAAGAATAAAAGCAAGTTCTTTGTACAGGGGTTCCGCAAGGGCAAGGTGCCCCGGCCAGTGATCGAAAGGCATTATGGCGAAGGCGTTTTCTATGAAGACGCGTTTGAGATATTGTTCCCTGAAAGCTATACCAGGGCTGTTAAAGAGCTCGATATCGTGCCGGTATCCCGTCCAGAGATCGACATCGAGAAGATCAGCAAGGAAGAGGGCATCGTATATACAGCCGAAGTGTATGTGAAGCCCGAGGTAAAGCTGGGGCAGTACAAGGGCGTTGAGGCCGAACTGGTTGAGGCCGAAGTGACGGATGAGCAGGTGGAGGCTGAGATTGCGCGCATCAGGGAGCGCAACGCCCGCTGGGTGGATGTGGACCGCGAAGCCCAGAATGGCGATAAGGTCGTTATCGATTATTCGGGCAGCGTGGACGGCGTTAAGTTTGACGGCGGGACAGCCGATAATCAGATTATAGAGCTGGGTTCGGGAACGTTCATTCCGGGCTTTGAAGAGCAGATTGTCGGCATGAAGAAAGGCGAGGAAAAGGATTTGACCGTCACCTTCCCCGAGAATTACCGGGCGAAGGACCTTGCCGGAAAGGAAGCTGTATTCCATGTCAAGCTGCACGACGTGAAGCAGAAGGAATTGCCTGACCTGGACGATGATTTCGCGCAGGATGTGTCCGAGTTTGACACCATGGACGAATACCGCGCGGACATAAAAGCCAAGCTTTTAGAGCGTGCGGAAGAGTTCGCGAAGGAAGCGACGCAGAACAACGTGCTGGAAGCTGTTGTAGGAACGGCGGAAATCGATCTGCCGGAATGCATGATCGAGAACCAGATCGACCAGCAGATAAGGCAGCTGGAGTACAGCATGATGTACCAGGGCATCAGGCTGGAAGACTACCTGCAGATGACGGGAACCAAAATGGAAGATATCCGGGCGCAGTACCGCGAATCTGCCGAGAAATCCGTCCGGACGCAGCTTGTTGTGGAAGCCATAATGAAGGCAGAGAACATAACGGCGACGGATGAGCAGGTGGATGAGTTCATCAGAACGCGGGCTGAACGCCTGAAAAAGGATTTCGAGGAATACAAGAAGACAATATCCGACGAAGAGCTCGCGTATATCCGGGACAATCTCGCGTATGATAATACGGTAACTTTTTTGACCGAAAACGCGAAACTGGTTGCGTCTAAGAAAAAAGAAGAAAAGCAGAAGGCCGAAGAGGAAAATAGTTCCGGCGAATAGAATACTATAATGATAAATGGTTGAGGAGGTAGCTATGACGTTGGTACCATTTGTCATTGAGCAGACAAGCCGCGGCGAACGCAGCTACGATATTTATTCCCGTTTGCTCAAGGACAGAATTGTATTTATCAGCGGTGAAATAACTGACGCCGTGGCCGACCTGGTCGTGGCGCAGCTCATATTCCTGGTGGCGGAAGATCCCGATAAGGACATCTTCCTGTACATCAACAGCCCCGGCGGTTCTGTGACTGCCGGAATGGCGATTTACGACACCATGCAGTATGTCCAGTGCGATGTGGTAACCATCTGCATCGGTATGGCAGCGTCGATGGGAGCTTTCCTGTTGGCGGCTGGTACCAAGGGCAAGCGCAAGGCGTTGCCCAACAGCGAGATCATGATTCACCAGCCTTCGGGCGGCGCCCGCGGGCAGGCAACGGATGTCGCGATACATGCCGAGCACATCATTGCCACCAAGAATAAGCTGAACGCGATTCTCGCGGAACTGACAGGACAGCCCGTGGAGAAAATAGCCGCGGATACCGAGCGGGATAATTTCATGACAGCCGAGGAAGCGTTACAATACGGGATAATTGACGAAATCATCCCGCCAAAGGGGAAAGGGAAGCAATAAAGAGGTGAATCTATGGCCAACTATATGGACGACCAAAAACAATTGAAGTGTTCGTTCTGCGGCAAGGCCCAGGAGCAGGTGAGGCGTCTTGTCGCCGGGCCCGGGGTTTATATCTGCAACGAGTGCATTGAGCTCTGCAAAGAGATCATTGAGGAGGATTATCAGGACGTTTCGTCCTTCGATATGAGCGATATACCCAAGCCGGCGGAGATCGTGGCGGCTTTGGACGAATATGTCATCGGTCAGGCTGCGGCGAAGAAGAATCTGGCGGTGGCGGTATACAACCATTACAAGCGCATCAATTCCGATGTCAAACAGGACGATGTGGAGCTCCAGAAGAGTAACATCATTATGCTGGGGCCCACGGGTTCCGGCAAAACGCTGCTCGCCCAGACTCTGGCGCGCATACTCAACGTGCCGTTTGCCATGGCTGACGCGACATCGCTCACTGAGGCGGGCTACGTCGGCGAGGATGTTGAGAACATCCTCCTAAAGCTGATACAGGCTTCCGATTACGACATTGAACGTGCGCAGCGCGGCATTATCTATATCGACGAAATCGACAAGATTGCGCGCAAGGGCGACAACCCGTCCATCACGCGCGATGTGTCGGGCGAGGGCGTACAGCAGGCGCTGCTAAAAATCATCGAGGGCACGGTGGCCAGCGTTCCGCCCCAGGGCGGGCGCAAGCACCCGCACCAGGAATTCCTGCAGATCGACACGACCAATATACTGTTTATCTGCGGCGGCGCTTTCGGCGGGCTTGAGAAGATTATCGAGCGCCGTATCGGCCGCAAGACGATTGGTTTTGGTGCGGAAGTGGTGTCTAACCAGAAAAAGGATTTGGGCGAGCTGTATCAGCACATATTGCCGGAAGACCTCATCAAATTCGGTCTGATTCCGGAGTTTGTGGGCCGTGTGCCCATCATCGTCACGCTGCACCAGCTTGATGAGCAGGCGCTGGTCAACATCCTGACCCAGCCCAAAAACGCGCTCGTTAAGCAGTTTGCCAAGCTGATGGAAATGGACGGCGTGCAGCTGGAGGTTGAGGACGATGCCCTGACGGAAATTGCAAAACTCGCGCTCGAGCGTAAGACAGGTGCCCGCGGTCTGCGTGCGATTCTGGAATCCATCATGCTGGACGTGATGTATGAAGTGCCTTCGCGCGGCGACGTCAAGAAATGCGTTGTCACCAAGGAAACCGTGAGGGGTGCTCAGGTACCTATGCTGATACTGGGCGAAAAGGATTCCAAGCAGCAGAAGGCGCTGCCCAAAGCCAAAAAGGAAGGCTTCGCATAACGCGACAATAATAAAGCGCTCCGGATTTTCCGGAGCGCTTTTTAGTTTCTTAACTTAACGAGCAGCTCTATTCAACGAACATCACATAGAAACTTCCCGCTTCGTCCATCATGCCGTACAACGTGTATTTTCTGCCTGCGGAAAGCTTGGGAGTCTGCCCGTAATAGTAGCACTTAAGCTCTGCGCTGCCCGCGGCCACGGAGAACTTCTGCGCCAGACCCTCGGTTGTTACCGCGCCGATTTCGGCGTCCAGACGTATACCGGTGTTGAGCAGTGAAGCAGCGTTGCGGATCGCGTTGGCCGGTGTCATTTTGCGGGCGTTCGCCTGAAACACCTTGGCTTCGGGCAGCCGCTCTACCGTGATGGTAGCGACGGTATCCGCCTTGCCTGGGGCAGCAGCCGTCAGCGTGACGCTGTACAGGCCGTATTCGGCGGCTTTGCATGCCACGGAATATGCGCCGGCGTCCGATACCAGACCTGCGAAGGTCTTGTCATTGAGCTTGGCGCTGAGCGTAGCGCCCGGGTCGGTGATGCCGCGGCATTCGAACGAATCCGTATAGGTGCGCAGGTATTCGGCTTCGGGTTTCAGCAGCGTCGGCTCCTTCTGTTTCGTGACGGGGAATTTGTCCCTGACAGCCTGCCGGCCCGGCTGCATCACATCCACCACAAACACCGTATCGCCTTCGTCCGAGAGCGGAAGCTCAGCGCTGAGCCGGCCTTCGTCGGAGATGTCGTCGGAATAGTTGTTGTTGTTGATAAAGACCGTAGCGCCCGGAGCAACCATGAGGGAGATAAGCACAGAATCCGTCGAAGTGACCGACTGATCCTGCTCAGGCTTTTCCCGCGTATATTCAGAGCTGATCAGGTGTATTTTAAACGGGTCGATGGGATAGGTGACCGTCGAATTACCCCCTGTCAGCTCCAGGCTGACGTCTTCCACCATTATGCTGCTGTCATAACTCAGGACGCCGCGCGACAGGGCGATGGATTCGTCAGGCACCTCGAAGGTGACCTGGCCGTCCTTCATCTCGAATACATCGCCCGTGGGAAAAAAACGCACGCTGGTGGCTCCGTCCGCCATGACGGTAAATGTATGGGAGGGAGCGCCGGATTCTGTTTTGGATTCCGTTATCTTGACGTTGATGGTATTGATATCGGCTGAAGCATCCAGGTTCACTATGCCGTAGGTGAGAGCTCTTATAAAGGAGCCGTAGCTGCCGTAAACGGTCATCACATGCTGGTTCAGGTAATAAAATCCAAGGAAAAGCACAGCCGCAACCATGACCCACAGCAGTATGGCGGCAGCAACAGGCATCCTGCCTTTGGATTTTCGCACTCTGCCGGACCTTCTCAGAGACTC
>JAAXZP010000369.1 GCA_012719815.1 Christensenellaceae bacterium | reverse complement strand
CTGGGCAATGCCATCCGCATCGTCAACGAGAAGCGCAAAGCGTTAAAGCGGGTGTACGACGCGCGCAAGTCGGAATGCCTGCCGATTTCCGGCCGCGACGCGCTGCTGATGATACAGATTTCGTTCTTCGACGACCCGGAACGCTGCGCGAAGATGTGCAACAGGCTGGCGGACGAGCTGGAGCAGCGCATAAAAGACGGCGTCAGCGTGGTGCCCGAGGGCACAAAGAGGATTCTCGTGACCGGAACGCCTTTGGCTGTGCCCAACTGGAAGCTGCACAACATCATCGAAACCAGCGGCGCGGCGGTGGTCTGCGAAGAGATGTGCACCGGCACCCGCTATTTCGAAAATCTGGTGGACGAAACAAAGACCACGCTGGACGAGCAGTTCATGGCGCTTTCCGAGCGGTACATGAAGAACAACTGCGCGTGCTTTACGCCCAACACCGGCCGTATTGACGACATACTGCGCCTGGTGAAGGAATACAAGGCGGACGGCGTGATCGACTGCAGCTTAAAGTTCTGCTGCCTGTACGACACCGAGAAGTATAATGTGTCCAGGGCGCTTAAGGAAGCCGGCGTGCCGGTGCTCAGCCTGGAGACGGACTACACCGACACCGACGCCGAGCAGCTGCGCACCCGCATCGGGGCGTTCATCGAGATGCTTCAATGAGCGGGCAGGACGTAAGATATTACATACTCTTTGAAGACTATACGCACGGCATGGCGCTGCACGAACTGATGCTGGCGGACGGTGTGCCTCACCGCATCGTACCGGCGCCGCGCTCGCTGCAGGGGGAAGTGTCCTGCGGCATGGCGCTGCTGGTGAATCCCGAAGACATCGAGGCGGCGCGGGCCTGCATTGAGCGGCACCAGGCGGTGCATCACAGCATTGCTGCGCTGGAGGGGCAGATTAAACCCCGACGGGACAGGTACTGCTGATGCGGTTATGCGCGAATGAGAAAGGGAGAGCATATCAGCTCTCCCTGATCTATTATAGCCCCTACCGCTTTTCTATCAATCCAGCATTTCGTTCAGGAAGATGACCTGGTCTCCCAGCATGTAGACATTGAACTTTACGCCGCCTTTGCTTTTGACGTATTCGCCGAAGCCCTCGTCCAGCTCGGGCAATAGGTACCCGTCGTAGCAGGCATATGTGAAGCGGTCAGCGTAGACCTCCTCGGGCGAAGCGTCGGCGTTATTTTCGCCTGCCTCATCTTCCAGGCGCTTTATGGTCAGCATGTAGCCATCGCCCGAAGCGGCCATTGCGGAGACCAGCGCCGGGAACGACGTGAGAGCCTGCCCGGATGCGCTGATGGTATCCAGCAGATAGGTCAAATCTTCCACTGCCACGCTGGCGCCTGAATCGCTTTGCAGCGCTTCGTTTTCCTTTTGCAGGTCGTCAATCTTGTCCTGCAGCTGTTCTATCTTGCCGGTTAGCATCTCCACCTGTTCTTCCAGAGCTGCTTTCTCGCTGTCTGCCGGCGCCTGCGCGGGCGCTGCTGCGGGCGCCGCCGTGCACCCGGCCAAAAGCACTAACGCCGCAAGCACCGAAACCAAACCTTTTACTGTCTTGCTCATGATGCTCCCTTATGCCCGCGCGGCGATTTGTTTATTCCACCACCTGCCGCTGGGCAATCATATCCTTGGTCTTCATCAGCCGTACCAGGCTGCCGCGCTCGTCCTCATCCAGCTTCATGCGGATATATTTGATGGTCTCTTCAAGCTGGGGTATCATCACATATTCCAGCGCGTTGACGCGGCGGCGCGTCTTTTCGATTTCGTCGGCCAGCATGTTGCACGTTTTCTCCAGTTCCGCCAGCTCCACCATCTGCGGCAGCACGCCGGCCAGCCGCGTGATGGCGCTGTCCAGCTCGGCGGACGTGGTCAACAGGCCGTATGGGAAGAACGCCTGTTCGTGCTTTTTCTCGGTATAGCTGATTTTTGGCACGTTGACGCTCATGATGTTGGCCTTTGATACCTTGAGCGTGACCTCGCGCACCGGGAACAGCAGCGCTTCCTCCAAGGCTTCGCGCGTCATCGCCACCCGGGCCAGCACGAAGCCGGCAAGCGCTTCGCTCAGCGCGGCTTCCACTTCGAGGCGCAGCTCGCGGTTGCGCCGGATGAGCAGCATAAACTGGCGCACCATCTCGTCGCGCTTGTCCTTGAGCAGCTTGTGCCCCCGTATTGCAGTCGCCAGGCGCTTTTTGAGCCTGGTGAGTTCCATGCGTGTGGGGTTGACCCGAAGTATCGCCATGGCTTACTCCTCGTCTGCCGGCAGGTATTTGTCGATATATTCTTCCCTGATGCGCTTGAGCTCGGTTCTCGGCAGTATCTTCAGCAATTTCCACCCGAGGTCCAGCGTCTCCTCGATCGTCCGGTTGGTCTCGTAACCCTGGGAGACGTATTCCTTCTCAAACGCGTCCGCAAATTTGGCGTACAGCTTGTCCACCTCGCTGAGCGCCGCTTCGCCCAGTATCACCGACAGCTCTTTGGCGTCCTTGCCGCGGGCGTACGCCGCGAACAGCTGGTTCATCGTATTCGCGTGATCCTCGCGCGTTTTGCCGGCGCCGATACCCTTGTCTTTCAGACGGGACAGCGAAGGCAGCACGTCGATCGGCGGCGTGATGCCCTTGCGCAAAAGCTCACGCGACAGTATGATCTGGCCTTCGGTAATGTAGCCGGTCAGGTCGGGAATCGGATGCGTCTTGTCGTCCTCCGGCATCGAGAGTATCGGTATCTGCGTGACGGAGCCCTTGCGGCCCTTGATGCGGCCCGCGCGCTCGTACATCGTTGCGAGGTCGGTATAGAGATAACCCGGATAGCCGCGGCGGCCCGGCACTTCCTTGCGTGCCGCGGATATTTCGCGCAGCGCCTCGGCGTAGTTAGTGATGTCCGTAATGATGACCAGCACGTGCAGGTCTTTCTCAAAGGCGAGGTATTCCGCCGCCGTCAGCGCCATGCGCGGCGTGGCAATACGCTCGATGGCGGGGTCGTCCGCGAGGTTGATGAACAGCACCGTGCGGTCGATGGCGCCCGTCTTTTTAAAGTCGCTGATAAAGAAATCTGCTTCCTCGAACGTAATGCCCACTGCGGCGAACACCACCGCGAAGTTGGCCTCGCCGCCCAGCACCTTGGCCTGGCGGGCAATCTGCGCCGCCAGCTGCGCGTGCGGCAGGCCGGAGCCGGAGAACACCGGCAGTTTCTGCCCGCGCACCAGCGTATTCAGGCCGTCGATGGCGGAGATGCCCGTCTGGATGAACTCCTGCGGGTAGTAGCGCGCGGCGGGATTGATGGGCGCGCCGTTGATATCCAGGCGCTTTTCAGGGATGAGGGGGGGACCGCCGTCTATGGGATTGCCCAGACCGTCGAACACGCGGCCCAACATGTCGTACGACACGCCGAGCTCAATGCCGTGGCCCAGAAAGCGCGCTTTGGAAGTGGCGATTTTAAGGCCCTGGGCGCCTTCAAAAAGCTGCACCAGCGCCTTGTCGCCGTTGACCTCCAGCACCTTGCCGCGGCGGGTTTCGCCGTTTTCCTGGACGATCTCGACCAGTTCGTCGTATTTGACGCCGCTGACGCCTTCCACCAGCATCAGCGGGCCCACGACTTCTTTGATCGTGCGGTATTCCTTAAGCAATGCTCATCTCCCCTTCCTCATCGTAAAGCGCGCTCATCTGCGCCTCCAGATGTTCGCTGACCTCGGCATAACGCTGATCGAACTGGTCTTCCGGTACGTTGCGCAGGCGCGCGATTTCCTCGCGCACCGGCATGTTCATCAGCTTGGAGAACGCCACGCCGGCGGCGATGGCCTTTTCGCCCAGCTCGCCCCAGCGCAGTATCAGGCGCAGCATGCCGAACTGCTTGTGCAGCGATGTATACGTATCGATCTCGTGGAATGCATCCTGATGCAAATAGTCTTCGCGCACAGAACGGGCCGTTTCCAGCTTGAGACGGTCGGATAGCGAGAGCGCGTCTATGCCGACCAGGCGGACGAGTTCTTCCAGCTCCGCTTCCGT
>JAAXZP010000368.1 GCA_012719815.1 Christensenellaceae bacterium | reverse complement strand
TTCCTGTGCCGCGTGGTGTCGGGCGGGCATACGCATATCGTGGTGGTGGAGGACTACGGCCAATACCGGCTGCTCGGCAAAACGCGGGACGACGCGGTGGGCGAGGCGTTCGACAAAACGGCCCGCGTGCTGGGGCTGGGATACCCCGGCGGGCCCAAGCTGGAGCGCCTGGCGCAGAAAGGCCGCCCGATATACAGCTACCCGCGCGGCTTCAAGGGGGAAACGCACCTCGATTTCACGTTCAGCGGCCTTAAAACCGCTGTGATCAACCACAAACACCAGATGGACCAGAAGGGCGAACCTTACGACAAGGCGGACATCGCGGCGAGCTTTCAGGCCGAGGCCATCGCTTTTCTTGCGGACAACACCTTCGAGGCAGCAGCCCGCGAAAACATCGACGTCATCGGCATCGCGGGCGGCGTGTCGGCCAACGGCGCGCTGCGGGAGGTGTTCAGGCGGCGCGCGCGGCAGGCCGGCGTGAAGCTGTACCTGCCCGACTTGCGCTACTGCACGGACAACGCCGCGATGATCGGCTGCGCGGCCGCTTTTGAGCCGCCGTGCAGCGAGCCGCTGCGGCTCAACGCAAACCCGGGTAAGCCACTTTTCTGACCTTTCCCAAACGCATAGCCGAGACGGTAAAGCAATATAGATGATATAACGGCGGAGGTTGTATATAATGCAGGCGAAGCGTTATATCATTTGTTGCTTTATTGTGGCTATAATCGTGGCGATCGTGCTGATGCTGGCGCCCGAGAGCCAGTCGGTGATGCGCGTCTCACAGCCCACGGTGGTGATCGACGCGGGGCACGGCGGGGTGGACGGCGGCGCGGTGGGGCGCAAGACCGGCGTCAGAGAAGACAGCCTGAACCTTATTGTCGCGAAAAAGCTGAAAGACCTGTTCGAGAAAAACGGCTTCAAGGTGGTGATGACCCGGCAGGACGAGAAATCGCTGGGCCCCACCAAGCAGGCGGACATGGCCAAACGGCGCGAGATCATCGAGAACGCCGGTGCGGACGTGGTGATATCCATTCACATGAACAAATTTCAGGATACCCGCGCTTCCGGGCCGGTGGTTTTCTACCATGAGGACTCCGAGGAAGGCAAGAAGCTGGCGGAGCTCATACAGACGGAGCTCAACGCGCGCCTAGACCCGCCCAGGCCCCGAACGTTTAGACCCGAGACGTATTTCATACTGCGGGCCGGCGAGCGCCCCTGCGTGCTGGTGGAGTGCGGCTTTTTGTCCAACGAGCGGGAGGAGCGGCTGCTGCAGACCGACGAATATCAGGACCAGTGCGCCAAAGCCATCTACGCGGGCGTACGCGCTTATTTCGACCAGTTGCAGCAATCCGGCGAAACCCCTCAGCCGGAAGAATCCCAGGACCCGCCGGATGCTGACCTTCACCGGGCGGCGGCATAGCGCCTGCCTGCCTATATATATTTGTTCCGAATTTTTCAAATTTATAGTGTTGCTTTTTGCGATAAATGGTGTATAATATCATTGAA
>JAAXZP010000367.1 GCA_012719815.1 Christensenellaceae bacterium | reverse complement strand
GCGCGCTTTTTCGGCTGCCGACGCGGAAGCCGGCCTGATGTTCATGATTCTTTTCACGTCAGAAATCTCCTTTGGCGCATCTCTCAATTCCAAAACATTCTACAACGGGGGCGCTGCGAAGACAATGCCTTTACATTGTTAACAATATCACAAATTTGGTGTTTCCTTATCCTCATGGCAAATGTTATAATAAGTGAGTTGTTACATTTAATTTATGCTAAATGGCAAGGAGACAGGAACCGTGTACCGTATACTCAAAAAAGAGACGCTGAGCGAGCAGGTCAAGCTCATGGTCATCGACGCGCCTCTTGTTGCGAAAAAAGCGCAGCCCGGCCAGTTCATCATACTGCGGGTGAGCGAGATGGGCGAACGTATCCCGCTGACCATCGCGGACTATGACGCCGAAGCGGGCACCGTGACGATCATCTTCCAGGAAGTCGGCAAAACCACGCTACAGCTCGGCATGCTGAACGAGGGCGACTACATCCTGGATTTCGTGGGGCCGCTAGGAATGCCTTCGCATTTCGACAGCAGCATCAAAAAAGCCGCGGTGATCGGCGGCGGCCTGGGCACAGCCATCGCGTATCCCCAGGCCAAGAAGCTGCACTCCATGGGCGTTGAAGTCACCAGCATCATCGGTTTCCGCACCAAGGATCTCATCATTCTCGAGAAGGAAGTGGGCGCGGTGTCGAACAAGCTCATCGTGATGACGGACGACGGCAGCAACGGCAACAAGGGCTTTGTGACCGACGCGCTGAAAGCGGAAATCGAGGCGGGCGAGAAATACGACCTCGTCGTTGCCATCGGACCGCTGGTCATGATGAAATATGTGTCCCAGCTTACCAGGCAGTACGGCATCAAGACCATCGTCAGCATGAACCCGGTGATGATCGACGGCACCGGCATGTGCGGCGGCTGCCGTATTACCGTAGGCGGCAAGACCAAGTTCGCCTGCGTCGACGGGCCGGATTTCGACGGGCATGCGGTGGATTTTGACGAAGCGATACGCCGTCAGGGCATGTATAAAACGCACGAAGCCGAGTCGTGCAACCTGTTCAAGGGGGGGAAATAGATGGCAAAGCGCAACATGGACCCGAAAAAGACGCCGATGCCCGAACAGGACCCCAAGGTACGGACCACCAATTTCAACGAGGTCGCCCTTGGCTACACCGAGGAGATGGCGGTCAACGAAGCGATGCGCTGCCTGCAGTGCAAGAACCAGCCGTGTGTCCAGGGCTGTCCCGTCAACGTGAAAATACCTGAGTTCATTGCGCTTATCGCCGAAAGGCGTTTCGACGAAGCCTATAACAAGATCCGCGAGACCAACGGCCTGCCCGCCATTTGCGGCCGTGTGTGCCCGCAGGAAACGCAGTGTGAAAAGTACTGCGTGCGCGGTATCAAGGGCGAGCCTGTGGGCATTGGCCGCCTGGAGCGTTTCGCCGCGGACTACGCCATCAGCAAGGGCGTGGAGCAGCCGGTATGCGGCGCTCCTATCGGCAAGAAAGCCGCGATCATCGGCTCAGGCCCGGCCGGCCTCACCTGCGCGGCGGACCTCGCCAAAATGGGCGTGGACGTCACGGTGTTCGAAGCGTTCCATGCGCCGGGCGGCGTGCTGATATACGGCATTCCGGAATTCCGCCTGCCCAAAGACCTGGTCAAAAAGGAAATCGACGCGCTGGTGTGCATGGGCGTGAAGATTGAAACCAACATGGTGATGGGCCGCGTGCTGACCATCGACGACCTCAAAGCGATGGGTTACGACGCGATATTCATCGGTACGGGTGCGGGCCTGCCGAGCTTTATGGGCATACCGGGCGAGAACCTCAACGGCGTCTATTCCGCCAACGAGTTCTTAACCCGCATCAACCTGATGAAGGGGTACAAATTCCCCGAGGCGGATACGCCGGTGGTGCGCCACAAGCGCGTGGCCGTTATCGGCGGCGGCAACGTCGCGATGGACGCGGCGCGCTGCGCCAAGCGTCTGGGCGCGGAGGAAGTGTACATTGTCTACCGCCGCAGCGAAAAGGAGATGCCCGCACGCGTGGAAGAAGTACACCACGCCAAAGAGGAAGGCATCATATTCCACCTGCTCGTCAACCCCACCGAGATACTCGGCACGGAAGACGGCTATGTGCGCGGAATGCGCCTCATCAGGATGGAACTGGGCGAGCCGGACAGCTCCGGACGCCGCCGTCCGATACCTGTTCCCGGCAGCGAGTACGACATCGAGCTGGACGCCGTGGTCGTCGCGATCGGCCAAAGCCCCAACCCGCTGCTGCGTTCCACCACGCCCGGCCTGGAAACGCACAAATGGGG
>JAAXZP010000366.1 GCA_012719815.1 Christensenellaceae bacterium | reverse complement strand
GGGTCTTTTATATCCTTTCAGATGATGCAGGACAGTATCTCATCCGGCGTGATGCCGTAAATCACGCCTTCCGCCTCCGCGTGCAGCACCGCGCGGAGATCGTCCTCCCGGTAGGGGCAGCCGATGAGCCGCTGCTGCAGCCGCTCCAGATCCTCGCGCGCGAAGAAATCGCCGTAAAAACGGATGTCGGTGATGACGCCGTTTTCCACGAACGACTGCACGGAGAGCTTGCCGCCGGCGAAGCGCGCTTCCTTGGTGATGTTGAAAGCCGGGTCGCGGCCGAAGTTCCACTCCCAGGTGTCAAACTGGGCCTGCCTGATCTCGGTGACGCGCGCGATATCCTGCGGCGTCAGCTCGTATGTGTCCGCGCCGCGCAGCAGGAAAGACAGCATCACGTCGCGGAACTCCAGGCTGGTCATCGGCGTTGAAAGGTGCTCGGCGATGTTGGTCACCCGCTGGCGCACCGACGCGATGCCCTTGGAGACGATCTTCTCGTTGCCCACGCTGAGCGCACGCACCAGCGTTTCCAGGTCGGTGTTGAACAGCAGCGAGCCGTGATGCAGCACCACGTTGCTGCGCAGATACTGCGCGTTGCCCGAAAACTTGCGACCGCCGATCACGAGATCGTTGCGGCCGCTCTTTTCCGCGGGTACGCCGATGGAATGCAGTGCGTCCAGTATGGGCTGCGTAAAAATATCGAAGTCGATGCGCCGCTGTCCCGGCTCCCTGACGATGAACGAAAACTGCCAGCCGTTTTCGTCTGTGTAGATGGTGCCGCCGCCTGTGACGCGCCTCACGATGTCGATGCTGCGTTCTTTGGCAAATGGCATGTTGATCTCGCGCAGCGTGTTCTGGTACCGCCCGACCATCAGCGTGGGCCTGGTGCGCCAGAACATGAAATATTCCTTCCCGACGCTCAGCTCATCCATCGCGTATTTTTCCAGCGCGAAGTTCATCTTCGCATCCATGCTGTCGAACTTTAAGTAAATCATGGGCGCTTCATCATTTCCTTCATGCCTTCGATTGCGTTGTAGGAGCTGCGCACAAACGGGCCGCTGGCTACATACTTAAAGCCTTTTTCCAGGCCGATGCGCCGGAATTTCTCGAACCGGTCCGGATGGACGAACTCGGCAATCGCGATGTGCTCGCGGCTGGGCTGCAGGTACTGCCCGATAGTCAAAATGTCGCAGCCGACGGCGATGAGGTCGTCCATCACGGCAAGCACTTCGTCTTCCGTTTCGCCGAGCCCCACCATGATGCCGGTCTTGCTGTATATGCCGCCACCCAGGCGCTTCACGCGCTCCAGCAGCTCCAGCGAGCGCTCGTACTGCGCCATCGGCCGCACTGCAGGATACAGCCGCGGCACCGTTTCGATGTTGTGGTTGATGATCTCCGGCAGGGCGGCCATCACCGTCTGCAGCGCCTCAAGGCTGCCGCGGAAGTCCGGTATCAGCACCTCCACCGTGGAGTCCGGCATGCGCTCTTTGAGCGCCCGGATGCACTCGGCGAAATGCGCCGCGCCGCCGTCCGGCAGATCGTCCCGCGTGACGCTGGTGATCACAATGTGGCGCAAGCCCAGCTGCTGCGCCGCGGTCGCTATGTTGTCCGGCTCCATCGGGTCCACCGGCGCGGGGCGGCCCTTGCAAACCGCGCAGAAACGGCAGTTGCGCGTGCATACGTCGCCCAGTATCATGAACGTCGCTGTCCGGTTCTTGAAGCACTCGCCGCGGTTGGGGCAATTGGCGCCTTCGCACACGGTGTGCAGGTTCAGCGAGCGCAGCATGCCCTCCATCTCGGCGATAGCTGCGGGGTCCATCTTTTTCTTGAGCCATTCGGGCTTTCTTTGCAAAGCCATTTTGTTCTCCCGCTTATGGAATAAGCCCTGTGCCGCGCTGCGCCACGGGGATGGTTTTATGATAACAGGGTCTACAGTGAATCGCAACACCCGTGCCTGGTCATTGTCCGTGGTTGAAGCAATTTAAGAGGTTCGTCGGTGGTGAGGCCTCCGTTGATATCGCATGGCGGTGGTGGTACAATCAGCATATGGAAGAGAAAAAGACGTTCGTCGTGGAAACGGCGGCGGACAGGCTGGATAAATATTTGGCGTCGGTCACGGAGTATTCGCGTTCGCGCATCCAGAACGAAATCGCTGCGGGCAAGGTCAGGGTCAACGGCGCCCTCGCCCGGCCGAGCGATAAGCTGAAGCCCGGCGATGTGGTGACGGTGGAGACAGAGCCGCCCCGCGAGCCGGAGGTAAAGCCGGAGAACATCCCAATCGACATCGTGTACCAGGACGAGTACCTGGCGGTGATCAACAAGCCGCAGGGCATGGTAGTACACCCGGCGCCGGGCCATACAAGCGGCACGCTGGTGAGCGCGCTGCTGTGGCATATCGGCGACCTTTCCGGCATCGGCGGCGAGCTGCGGCCCGGCATCGTGCACCGGCTGGACAAGGACACATCCGGCCTTATCGTGATCGCGAAAAACGACGAGGCTCACGCCGCCCTGGCCGCGCAGATGGCGGACAAGAGCGCGCGCCGCATCTACCACGCTATCGTACACGGCGGTTTTGCCGAGGACGAACTTGTCATCGACAAGAGCATCGGGCGCAGCCGCAGCGACCGCAAGAAAATGGCGATCGACCGGGGCGGGCGCCGCGCGGTGACGCGCATCCGCGTGCTGGAGCGTTTTCGCGAATTCACATATGTGGAAGCGTCGCTGGAGACAGGCCGCACGCACCAGATCCGCGTGCATTTGAGCAGCATCGGCCGTCCGGTGGCCGGAGATACGGTATACGGCCCCAAAAAGCCGCGATTGCACGACAAGGGGCAGCTGCTGCACGCGGGCACGCTGATGATCCGCCATCCCAAAACGGGCGAAGAGATGACGTTTCATGCGCCGCTTCCAAACTATTTCGAGGCCGTGCTGGAAAAGCTGCGCGCAATTAAGTAGCGGCAGTTTAACGCGATGAATAAGCGCATCGCTTAAAGCGGGCATCCGGCGATGCTTTTCTGTAAACTTCAGGCAATCAGCATGCCAGCATAGCAATACATTGTTGACTTTTGACAGATCGTTGTCTATAATAATCTAAGCTAAAAACAACTCCCATTGTCGGCTTTTTGTTCCGTGGGATATGGGAG
>JAAXZP010000365.1 GCA_012719815.1 Christensenellaceae bacterium | reverse complement strand
GTCTGATACGCTGTCGAAATCTTCTCAAATTCCTCAGCCAGCTCAGGCGGAATATAGGCGCCCCCGTAAGTACCAAAATACCCGTCTTTGGTCGGAGTGACCTTTCTATATACGGCAAAATCTACATTTTGTTCCAACATATGCATCTCCTTTAAGCGTCTAATCCGTGCTATTGTAATACGCGGCGCGATGTTTGTCAAAACATGAGCGGTTTTGCATGACGAGGGTTTTGGCAACTTACCATGGACCGATAATATGCAAATGTTAAGGGAAAATTTAAACATCAAATTGTAAATATTTTTAGCTGTCCCTTTTTTGACCCACCCCCTGTGATAGTTTTATACTGTACGGATGCCAGCGGAATTGGCTCCGGTATACAATCCGCAGGAACACCGGGCACTGTGGAACAGGCTGCGAACAGCATAGTAAGGCCCACGAGACAAAAAACCGACATGTTTATGCGACTGCAAAGCTTCCGGTTTACCAGCCGTTAGAGAGCGGCGGCTCGCAGCTGTCCGGCCGGATTTTGTGCAATCAGCTTTTGCTGGTTCATAAAATCCCGGCGCATTTACACTCAAAACCAGAGTTACGTGTTACTCTCAGGGTTACAGTATAAGCGTTACGGTTAACGAAATCGACTTTTGGAGATTTCGTTTCTCCGGCTAAAACCGATACCGTAACCGGAAGTCAAGTGCCCGTCGCTCTTTAACATTATATCCGCATCTTTCATCTCCCACCTGCCTCACTGAAAGCAGGGAAGGTGCATAAAAGCAGCCGCAATCCCTGCTTTCAGTGACTGCAGCAATATTTCCCCCCAATATTATTGACGACACTTTTGATGATGCTAAACCGCGAATTCTTTCCCGTTTTCCTGCAGCACGACCTTGTCGGAAAAACTCCGGAAAGCCTGCGGGTCCATCGTATGGACGGGCACAATTTTCTTTGGATCCAGCTTGGCGACCATTCGCTGAATATCATTAGCAGCGGCGTGCCCGCTCGTGTGTATGCTCCTGCACGAGAACCCTATGCCCTGCAAATAGGCTTCAAAGTCCTGCTGGTATTTTTCGCCCCGGTAGCCGTCCCATAAAGAGTAAATAAACAGCCCGCCGTGCAGCCCGCATTTCGCAATATCCCGCTGCATGGACGGCCGGACGTTCATCATAATATTCTCTTGTTTCTGCGCCACCTGTTCACGAGAGATCCAGAAGGGAGAAAACCTTCTGGCATACTCCTCGCCTATTTTGTCGAATATTTTTTGCGTCAGTTCTTTTGGATAGAACACCCTGATATGAGGGTATGCGCGCGACGGATACGGAATCCGGGTCCCGGTCATATGCAGCTCATGCAGCACGTTTGCCGTATAGACGTCGACAACAAACAGCCGGCCTGTGGACAACGCCGCTTTGTAGAAAGTGACCAGACGGTCGATGTTCTGGCTGGAGCATTGGAAAAGCACCGGCCCTCTGCTGGCTGCCGCGGCTTTCGTTATAACCTTCTGCAGTTCGTCCTCGGTCGGTACCGCTTCGTCCGGCCGTCCCAGCATCGTTCCTTCCGTGAGCAGCACATCCGCCTGTTTGGTCGCGCGCCTGATAAACCGGTCGAGGCATACCGCCTTGCGGCCGTGCCCCCTGCAGTCGCCCGAATAGATTACCGTCTTTCCCTCCGCCGCAAACTCAAACGCCGCCGCGTCAAACGCGGAATGGTCCATCAGATAAGGCCTGATGCGAATATCGCCCACGGTAAACGGCTCATACATACGAAACCGCCGGACGTTTACCGGAAAGTTATCGACAGCCCTGAACCGCTGCGACAGTTCGATGATCTTTTGAGTGCCTTCCGACAGCCAGACCGGAATGGCCGGATGCAGGTACTTAAGCAGGCCGTAATGGTCGATGTGGGCATGGGAGATAACAGCCGCGTCAAAGTCGGGCTCATCCCATGCATAAAGGCCGGCTATCCCCGGCAGCACGCCCAGCTCCAGCAGTTTGTCGGCGGGCAGTCTGGCAACGGAGTCGTCAATGGGCTGGCCTTTCAGGAAGAGAGGATAGCCTGCGTCAACAAGCAGACGGGTTTGGGCTGTTTTCAGCTCAATCAGTATGCCGCCAATTTCCTGCGTGCCGCGGTAAATTGTGATATTCATAGAAACACCCTGCTGCAATTGGTTATAATGTGTAAGCTCAATCCGGCGCAAACCTTTTATCCATTATACCGCGCGGCTGTTCCAAAAAGCGTGCACTGTAGAACGGGAATTTCCTGCGCAAAAAAACGGGCGGTGCGATGAGCCGCTTCCGCCCGTTATGTCTTTCTCCTATTTATCCGCTTTTTTCCTTCTACGCAGTATGATGACAGCCGCGACTTCGCGCCAACAACCAGCGCTGCACCGACTCCGACGAACCACCAGATGCTTAAGCCCCAGATATACATCTCAAACACGCCGCCCGCCTGCGTATCCGTCTCCACTGTGTTCATAGGCTCATTGCAGCAATCCTTTCGCAAGCATGACAGTGGAAAGCTCCCGGATGTGCCCAAACTGCACGCGTCCTTCTGCGTCCGCATTGGCGTAGAAATATTCATAGGCGCCGTCGGCTTTCCTATAAACCAGCGTGTACATCTGACCGGCGCTTTTCCGCAGACAGTTTATAGTTCACATACATGTCGCTGCCGGTGGATTTCATGCCGCTGCTTAAAGAGAGCGCATACACCGCGATGGCTTCCGGTGTTCCCGAAACATCGTTCTCTTCCTTAAGCTTCATCATGGCGTCGTAATCGCTGCTGCCGGAGAGTGTTTTCGTGTTCAGCAGATCGCCGGACCGGAAACCGCCTCAGCTGAGCCAAAAGGTGCTCTGCGAATTCGCTGCCGTATCCGCTCCGGATGCCTTATTGATTTCCAGTTAACCGAGCGTATTTTTCCAGGCGTACGGTGTCGTGGTGCTCGCCGTAAAGCTGTCGTCCTTCGACGTGCGCCATTCGTAATCTTCAGCCGCCCATCAGGTCGGGCGCTTTGCTCATCGTGCCTTCAATGACCGCCTCGCCAGCAATCGCCAGTTTGCCCAGTACGGCGGCCTTAATGCTTCCCTTCACTTTGCCGCCGGAAAGCGTGATGACGCCACGCTGACTGTCATCGCGAATCACATAACCTCCGATGGTGTTTGACACAAGCCCGCCGGAGACGGTAATTTTTCCGCCGTCGTCCGTGTTATATATCCCTTCCACTTCGCCGCCCGATACCATCACATGGCCGCCGCTGTCCATGTTGATCGCCTTGCTGTTAGGGCTTTCCACCTTTACGCCCGTTACCTCTACCGTGCCGCCGCCTTTTACAAGGATTGCGCTGTATTAGCTGGTCCCATTTTCCACGACGCCGCCTGATACAGCCACTTTGCCGCGGCTGTGGTGGAAAATCGTATTGCCCTGGCTGTCCAGTTGTTTCACCAGACCGCCCTCAATGTTCAGGCTGGTGTCGCCGCCCAAATAGAATGCCGCATGTTTTCCGGCGATCGTGCCGCCGCCCTTGCTGTCGGTAACGGTCAGAGCGCCTTCCCAGCACCCGATCATGCCCAGGTAGGACTGCAGTCTGTCGGCCCCCACTGTTTCACTGTTCTTCTTCCCGTTCAGATCAAGCGTAAAGCTCGCGGATGGATAAAGCGAATACTGCAGGTTAACATCCTCAATTAGCACAATGGCCTGCCCATCCTTAACT
>JAAXZP010000364.1 GCA_012719815.1 Christensenellaceae bacterium | reverse complement strand
GTCTGATACTGGACGCCGCGGGGACGCCGGCGGGCACGGCGGAAAAAGAAAAAGGCGTATCGTTCCGGACGGGCGGGCTTAACAGGTGGAGCGTCGTGTCCAATTCCGCCGACGAAACCGGCGGCAATAAGGGGTCGAATTTTGCGATATCGCGGTACGACGATAAAGGCAATCTCATCGACGCGCCGTTTTCCATCAGCAGGGAGACGGGCATCGCTGCGTTTACGCAGGCCCCCAGGGTAAGCGCGGGCTACGTATGGCACCAGGGCAACATGCCCATCGAACAGGGCAGTTGGACGCCGGTCATCATCGGAACGACGAACTGGGTGGCGGCGGTGACCAGCCGGGCTTCGGGCAAATATGTGCGCAGCGGCAACATGATACACGTATATGGGGGCATCGTGATATCGTCTGTGAACGGCATGGCGGGCAATGTGGCGGTGGCCAACCTGCCGATGGTTTGCCAGCTGAGCTCGGCGGGAACGGTGGGGCTGGCGGGCGGCGTGATCAACAGCCCGCTGCTCTCGCTGCACATCGACAGGGGTTCCAGCATCACGTACGTGATCGGGGGATCGCAATATATCATTCAGGCGACAGGCATCAGCGATTCGTTCGGGTTATGGAGCTTTCATATTTCGTATGCGGTAGCTTAGGGAGGATGCGATGATTACCAGGATTACGCTGGACATGCTGACGGAAACGGGCGTCAGCGTCAAAACACAAAAGTATATCGAGGACGGCGGCGTGGAATACGCGGTGGGCGATCCGCACCGCTGCGCTTATATCAACTCGGAGCGCGGGCGCAGAGAGATCGCGGCGGCGCTGCCCGAGCCGTATCTTTCCGCCGTGATGGCCGTTTGGGGCGACAGGCCGATGGTGGAGGAGGCGGCCGGCCCCGGGTGCTGAGGGGCATGAAAGGCGAACAGCATGACGATACAGGGAGCGCTTCGGCGCTTTTTTGCGCATGCGCAGGGGGAGGTGAGGCATTGTGCAGAGGAACGCGCTGCGTGAGGTGACGCTGCCCGCGCTCAACGGCGGCAGCAACACGCGGGACCCGGAGACGGGCATCGCGGACAACCAGAGCCCGGACATGCTGAACCTGTGGTACAAGGACATGGCGCTGTGCAAGCGGCCGGGGCAGATGCTGATGACGGCTCTGAAGGACGTAAAGCGCATATCGGAGCCGTACAACGGCAGCTTCGCGGTGCACGCGGGAGACCGCCTGTACCGCTGGGACGGCCTGGGCGCGGTGCGGTACCTGCCCGAATACCGGCCGGACTATCAGTTTGAAGCGGGCGACTGGTTTGTGGCGACGTCCGCGGGCGTTGTGGACGGCGTGGCGTTTCAGCCGGGCGACTGCCTGATCTATAACGTGACGGACAGCGCCGGCCAGGTGGAAACCGCGACGGTGATGACGGGGCCGGAGGGTATCACCGCGTCGGGTAACGCCGTCGTGACGGTGACCGCCCGCGATGTGGCAGACGCGCCGCTACGCTTTGAGGTGTCGCTTGCTGCGGGGGACACGGCCGAGCAGGCGGCGGCGAAGATACGCGCGGCGCTGGCCGCGAGCGCGGCACTGACCGCGGCGTATGCGGTGGGCGGCGAAGGCGAGAGGGTGACGCTCAAACGGC
>JAAXZP010000363.1 GCA_012719815.1 Christensenellaceae bacterium | reverse complement strand
TGAGCTGACGCAGAGCGCCTGGCAGGCTTTGCCCGGCCATGTGCACGACGAGGCGGCGGGCATGCTGGACGGCTGCCGCCGCAGCAACAAAAATACCCGGGTGACGATGCAGCGGCTGATTGTGCTGAACGCTGGCATCGACACGCTGCTGGCGCTGGTGTACACCAGGGGGATACTGCGCGAGCATGTGCCGCGGCTGACCGCGGAAGACATCCGCTTGAAGCTGATGTGCAACGCGTTTTCCGTGGTGGGGCCGGCGGCGGGGGGCGGCCATTATTTCGCGAGGGACTTCATGTTTGCGTCTGGCGAAGTGCTGCAGAACAACGTCGCCCACATCATCCACAAGCCCGAGGGGAGGGCAAGCGAACGCGGATTTGCGTATGTGAACGTGACGGCGCCGGGCATCATCGGCAGCTTCAGCGTAATGAACGAGCGCGGCGTGGCGGGGGGCATCAACCTCTCACCCGCGGCCAACTGCGACCCGCTGCGCGTGGGAATGAACTCGCTGCTGCTGCTGCGCGACTGCGTGATGAAGGGCGGCAGCGCGCGGGAAGCGGCTTCAGGGATACTGCGCACGCGGCGCGGCGTGCCGTGGAATTACGTGCTCTCGGATGGCGGCACCGACACCGCCTGTACGGTGGAAGCGGGCGCGTCGTGGGCGCATACCGACTATATGAGCTATCCGCCTCCGCAGATTAGGCCCTATCTGCCCGACGCCGCGTTTTTTGAGCGGTACCCCTATGCGCCGCTGAAGGACGGCGCTTCGATACGCTGGCACGGCGAGCCGGTGCCGCAGGAGTACCTGCGCTTTAACCCCGGGCTGTGGCAGATATGGAACGCGACGAATGCCCCGCGCATCACGCTGCACCCGGATGCGCTGGAGCTAGACGGGTTTATCAACAGGACGCCGCACGAGAAAAACTGCCCCTCCACGCAGTATTTCCCGCCGGAACGCCCGCTGCCCGGCGTGTTTCTGACGTCCAACCACTTTCTGACGCCGGCCATGCGCATGTGCTCGATGGACGGGTGGGTGGCTGCCGTGACGCGCGGGCACGCCAACGACATACAGTGGCGCTATGACGCGCTGCGTGAGCAGCTGCGCAAAACCCTGCAGCGCGAGGGGACCATCGGTTTCCGGTCTGCAAAAAGGATAGCGGATTTTCTCGCTCCGTACGGCGCGTATCCCGAGTATTACCGCGATAAGCCCCGGAGCCGCGACGGGCGCGCGCTGCGGATCGAGGGCTGCGTGTCGGTTTTCGACCTGAAAGCCAAAGTGGTTGAGAGCCATTACGGCTATTTTGCGGACGAATGGGTGAGGACCACGCTGCCAGCGTACCTGTGAGCGGAAAAATGCATAAACATTATAATGTTTAGTGTTGATAATAGCGACGGAAAAACAGGCCGAGGTTGTGTTCTCGGCTTTTTCATGCATTTTTCTGTTAGCGCAATATAGATAAGGCTTGAGTATTCGGTGCGATTATCATAAAATGGTTATAACATATTTCGGAAGAAATTCCACTGAAAGGGGGCAGCGCTATTGGACAAGCATCGACAGGTGAAGAAAATCGTGACGGGGCATGCCACGGTAGATGGAGCAGGCGTCAGGCTGGTGCGCGTGCTGGGGCGGAACGACGTGAGGGATTTTGATCCGTTCCTGATGCTGGACGCGTTCGACTCGACCAACCCAAGCGACTACCTGAAGGGATTTCCCTGGCACCCGCACCGGGGCATCGAAACCATCACCTACCTGCTCAGCGGTCGCATCGAGCACGGCGACAGCCTGGGCAATTCCGGCCTGATCGGCGATGGCGAATGCCAGTGGATGACAGCGGGCAGCGGTATCATCCATCAGGAGATGCCCCAGGAGAGCAAGCGGCTGTGGGGCGTGCAGCTGTGGCTGAATATGCCTGCTGCAAAGAAGATGGCGCCTCCGCGCTACAATGGCATCTCGCAGGATCAGATACCCGCTGTCCGGGAGGATGGCGCTGCCTTGCGTGTGATATCCGGCTTGTACCGGGGGATGCCGGGCGCAACAAGAGGCCTTTACATACAGCCGGACTTTTGGGACGTGGCGCTGCTGCCCGGCGTGCAGTGGCAAACCGATACGCAGGAAGGCGGAACGGCGTTTGTATATGTGCTGGAAGGTTCGGGGCAATTTGGCCCGGAGCCGGGCGTAACAGTGACGGCAAAGCATGCGGCGCTGTTTGGCGAAGGCAGCACGCTGCGCGTCACCGCCGGCCAGGAGGGGCTGCGGTTATTGCTGCTGCGCGGGCAGCCGCTGCATGAGCCGATTGCATGGGGCGGCCCTATCGTCATGAATACGCAAGACGAGCTGAAACAGGCGTTTAAGGAGCTGGAGGAGGGGACTTTCATCAAGCACCGCCCGTAGCTGTTGGACGAAGCGGCATGCCGAGAGGCATGCGGCGTCACCGGTCGAGATTTTTGCGGATGCGGGCCATCACAACGCCCAGCGCGGCGGCGACCAGGGCACAGAATGCCGCCGACAAAATGAGCTCCAGCCGCTTTTCGGGCGCCGTCGGGGCAAAAACGGCCGCGCCTGCGGAAGCGAGAGCGCCCAGCGCGAGCATGATGAACGATGCCGCCACGGCCCAGAAGAAACGCCTGTTGCGGCTGCGTCGGCCGGGCATGTCGGAGAACGATTCGGGTCGCTCGTCTTCGTATTCGCGCCGCCACACGTAAGCGCTCGCCATCTGGCCCACGAACTCCCAGCCGAACTCCTCGTAGATGCGCTTGTAATC
>JAAXZP010000362.1 GCA_012719815.1 Christensenellaceae bacterium | reverse complement strand
TAAATAGGCGGCGCATAAGCCGTCCAGCGTCATCTGCTCCAGCAGCAGTTTTTCTCCCGGAAAACCAATTTCTTCAGGCAGTTTGAAGTAGACGCGCTCCGCCCTGGCTTCGTAGCCTTTGAGCGCCTCTGCAGCCTCCTTATATATTTTATACGTCTTTAAGCGATGGATCAGCTCCTGTTCGGGGTCTTCCTCCTCTTCCTCCACCTGCTCCGCCGGCAGCATCATACGCGACTTGATATACAGAAGCGTTGCCGCCATCTCCAGAAACTCGCTGGCGCTTTCCATCGACAATGCATCCATGGACGACACATATGCGAGATACTGCCCGGTGACCTCCGAAACAAAGATATCTTCAATATTGATGCGCGCGCGCCCTACCAGGTGCAGCAGCAGGTCCAGCGGGCCTTCGAAATGTTCAATTCTGACCGTGTAATCGTCGCCTTCCATCATCACAAAAACAACCCGAAAAACATTGAATAAAGATCCAATATCCCGTTAGTGACGTAGAACAACACGGAACTGAGCAGTCGAGTAAACACCAGGATTAACAGCAGAAACTGGCCGTAACGCATGTAGTACATATAAAACTGAGGACTCTTGCGCGCAATAAAACCTTTGATGAGGTGATGGCCGTCCAGCGGCGGGATGGGAATAAGGTTGAACACGCAGAGCACTATGTTCATCATAACGATATAGAAGAGTATTGTGCTGATAATCTGGCTGGTGACACCGAAGACATAAACCACCAAAAACCATATAAAGTAGAATACGAACGACAGAATCAGGTTCGTTGTCACGCCGGCTAAAGCAACCAGTATGTTGGCCTTCTTGTAGTTGTAATAATTGCGCGGATTGGTGGGTACGGGCTTGGCCCAGCCGAAACCGATTATCAAAAACGCTATTATGCCGACGAGGTCAATATGCTTAGTGGGATCCAGCGTCAACCGCCCGAGATTTCTCGCCGTCGGGTCCCCCATTTTGTTGGCCATCCAGGCATGCGCCGCCTCATGGAAAGACAACGCAATCACAAAGGCGGGCAGCAAATACAATATCATCAGAAGATATTCGGTAATATGGCCGCTCATCAAAAGGCCTAACGGCGTGTTCCGCAGGAAATTAGAGAACATTCAACTCTCCTTTTGGCTATGTATGTTTCCAGTATAAATGGATATAGGCTGCATTTCAATCGCGCAATGTGTCGAAACTGTAAACATAAGCGGACATCCATAAAAAAGCGCACCAAATAAAGCGCGCTTTTCATCGGGTTGATATGTACCCCTCACTTTAAGCTGTCGAATATCTGGTGACGCTCTTTGCTCAGATTCGTCACATTGCCGCGAACGCTATCCCGCTCGGCAGCATAACCGCTCCGCACCCTCTTCAGCTCCTCGCTGAGCAGCTGATACTCCCGGGTAAGGGCTTCCATCTGGTCCTGAAGCTTTAATAGGTCGTCCGCCACGTTGAGCGCCGTCAGCACCGCCAGCGTACTGGGGTTCAGGTTGACATACTGGTTCTTGAGCTCCGACATCTTCCGGTCGACATAGATGGCTACACGGTGGATATACTCTTCGCTCTCAAACCCGGTCATCGTATATTCCTTGCCGCATATCTTGACCACTGTCCGCGTCTTGTCCATCGCCATAACACCCCAAAATATCATATTGTTGTGGTCATTATATAACAGCATGAAGAATATTACAACAGCCGGGCATACAAAATATTGTATCAATTGCGAAGTTTAGCCCCAAATTGTGCAGCAGCGGCAGCCACAACGGCATCTCTTGCCGCATTGGCCTCCTCGTCGAGCAGCGTACGGTCTTTGGAGCGCAGCACGATGGTGTAGGCAAGGCTCTTTTTGCCCGCGCCCAGCTTATCCCCCGTATACACGTCGAACAACGCTGCGCTTTCGAAATAGGGGCCGGCGTTTTCGCGTATGCAGTCCAGCAGAGCGCCCGCTGGTACATCCGCGTCCACAATCAGCGCGATATCGCGCTCCACAGCCGGATAACGCGGCAGCGGCTCGTATTTGACCACATCGTTGGACGCGGCGCACAGCTTTCTGATATCGAGCTCGGCGATATACACGCGTTTGCCGATATCAAACGCCGCGCATACATCAGGGTGCACTTCGCCCAGTTCGCCCAGCTTTTCTCCCCCGCCGTAAACCGACGCTTTGCGGCCCGGGTGGTAATACTCCGACGCATCCGCCATAAAACGCGGGCTGCGGATGCCGAAAGCGTCCAGCAGGTTCTCCACGACTCCTTTGATCGAGAAGAAGTCATGGTCGCCGCAGAGCGCGATGCAGGCGTATTTGCGCTCGTCCGGCAGCGTGCCTTCCTCGCCGGTCGGCAGATAAACGCGGCCCGTCTCAAACAGGCGGATGTCTTTGGCCTTGCGGTTAAGATTCCCGGCAACTACTTTCATCATATCCGGCACCGGCGACGTGCGCATCAGCGCCTGCTCATCGCCCAGCGGGTTGAGTATCCGCACGAAACGCAGCCGCCTGTCGTCCGAAGGCAGGTTCAGCTTGACATAATCCGCCACGGAAGCGAACGAATACGTAACGCATTCATAGCACCCCAGATGCACCAGCAGGCGGCGCACCTTATCAATACATGCTTCTTCCGCGGAATAGGTGCCGCGTCGAACCGCGCCTGTCATGGGCGTGCTGGGAATGTTGTCGTAACCGTACATGCGGGCGACTTCCTCCGCAATGTCGTCTCCCAAGGAGATATCGCCGCGGAAGCTCGGTATGTCGCAGACCAAATCACCGTTCTCCAGCTTTGTGGGGATAAACACGCTGTTTAAGTGCTTTGCCATCTCTTCCGCGCTGAGCGACGTGCCCAGTTTGGTGTTGATGCGTTCCGCGGATA
The DNA here is from genome assembly GCA_012719815.1 of Christensenellaceae bacterium. Classification (GTDB taxonomy): domain Bacteria; phylum Bacillota; class Clostridia; order Christensenellales; family SZUA-584; genus SZUA-584. Next base: position 109 of record JAAXZP010000362.1, on the reverse strand, counting down.
CGCGCACGGTTTTCGGCGAAAGATCGGCAGAAACGATGTCGATCTCGCCCGGCACGATTTCGCCCGCACCCAAAAGCTGCACCAAATGCAGCGCGCGGTCCATCGCCAT
>JAAXZP010000361.1 GCA_012719815.1 Christensenellaceae bacterium | reverse complement strand
GCCGAGGCTCTTCGGCGCGAAGCCCAAAAGCAGCAGCATCGGGAACCCGAACAAGATGGCCCACAGCTGCTGGTGCTGTTTGTCCTGATGAACGTGATACTGTTCCGGGCGCAGATATTCCGCAAGCGCGCAGCCAGGCAGGGCTAAAGTCAGCGGCTCGTGAGTTCCTTGAGGGCTTGCTCCACGGTGGGCGCAAAAAGCACGTGCCGCCCCCGGTTGGATTCGCGCATAAAAGCTTTCAGGCTTTCGCTGCCAAAGCCGGAAAAATCCCCGGCGATGGCGGCGCGCATACCGTAATTGACGAACTTTTGCAGCATTTCTCCCGCAAACCCCGTTTTGAGCGAGAAGAAATCGGGAGAAAGCCGCTCCATCGGCATAACCACCCCGGACGCGCTCTGGTACGACGCTTCGGCGATCAAATCCAGCGCGTCCTGCACGGTGGCGATGACGCCTTCTTCCAGCAATGCGATGACACTGCCGTTTTGCTTCAGATACTTAATTTTCATCTGTTCCTCCTGCGCGGCCGGATTCAATCCTTCTGACAGCGCTTCAATACTTTATACCGGATTGGCATAACTGTCAAAATCGAAAAATAGTCTCATGAATTATAATATCCTCCAAGAATCTTAAGGGATACTGAGTTATCCTGATAATACCATAGCGGTTAAGCCGCTGTATTATTCTATAAGGAACGCGGAGGTGCGCCGTGATCGAGCTGGACGTGATATCGGGTTTTTTGGGCGCAGGCAAAACGACGCTTGCCAATATGCTGCTGAAGCGCTATCTCGATGCGGGGGAACGCCCGGTGTTTATTGTCAACGAGTTTGGCGAAGTGGACACCGATGCGGCGCTTATCCGCAGTGAAGGCTTTACAGCCATCGAACTGGCAGGCGGCTGCGTCTGCTGTTCGCTCCGCGTCAATCTGGGGTTGTCGCTGCGAGAAATCATTGAGACATTTCTGCCCACCAAAATCGTGTTTGAAACTTCGGGCATATTCGTCTACGACCAGTTTGAAAACGTGCTGCGGGATGACTTTCTGAAGGACCGCTGCCGGGTGCGGCGAACGGTAGCCGTGGCGGACAGCCTGAATATCCGGCGCTGCACCACCCTGGCCGGCAGCTTCATTGAGAATCAGATGAAAAACGCATCGGTGATTGTGCTGAGCAAGCTGGAAAGGTTTTTCGGGGATGTGGACGACCTGGTGTGCGATATCAAAGCTATCGCGCCCAAAGCCGCGGTGATTGCGTGCCGCTGGGACGAGCCGGGCTTTTTGGACGCCTTTCTGAGCGCAGGGCAGGAAGAGGGCCGCATATATGTAAACGGGCACGGTCATGCGCATTTTGATGCGGTGACGGTGGATGTGGAAAGCATGGGGCAGGCGGACTGCGATCAGTTCATCGCTTGGCTGATGTCCGGCGAAGCGGGGGAATTCCTGCGTGTCAAAGGCGCTATGCGCGTCGACGGGAAAAAATACCGGCTGGATATCGCGGGAGAAGACGTGATGCTGAGCCCTGCGCGGGGGAGCGAACCTTCGCGGCTGACTTTCATCGGGCGCGGATTCAGCCAGGAGTCAGTCATGGGCCTGCTGGAAGGCAAGCTCTGCTGATTGGCCGGACTGCCGGGCGGGAACCCCAGCCTTTTATTTATATCAGGCAAAAAATATGATGATATTAGCAGCAAATAGTGTGTCGGTCATACTGTATCGGCACACTATTTCTATGCTTTCATATGATAAATATATAACTAACCCTGCTTACAGACAGGGGAAAAGAGCAGAGTCAAGGAGATATGGAGAAATGAAGGAGAATGTTGGCATGATGGCTGCGGGGGGCACCTGTATTCCCCTGGAAACGCCCATCGAAAACGTTCGTCTCGCTCATGCCTATGTGCCCTGGCAGCTGCTGTGCGGCACGATGTCGCCGATACAGTCGCTGAAGGCCGGCACCATATTCCCTGAACTGACTGGCCACTACGGAGTCTGGTGAGGAGGAATGGCGATGGACAGAGACGAGATGTTAAGAGCGCTGACCGCCATGGATTTTTATCTGGTGGATATGGCGCTTTATCTCAATACACATCCGGACGACACCGAGGCGTTGGCGCGGTACAACGCTATCATCAACGAGGCCAATGCGCTGCGCGAAAGCTATGAACAGCAATACGGGCCGCTTTATTCTTTCCGGTCCGGCAGTGCTGCTCCATGGCAATGGATTAACGATCCCTGGCCATGGCAGGCCCAGTTCAACTTCACGCTGGGAGGAGATGATAAGTAATGTGGATATATGAAAAGAAGCTGGAGTACCCCATCAAGATCAAAAACCCGAATCCGAGAATGGCCAAGTATATCATCAGCCAGTACGGCGGGCCGGACGGCGAGCTTGCCGCGTCGCTCAGGTATTTGAGCCAGCGGTTTTCCATGGTGACGCCGCAGGCCAAGGCGACTCTGAACGACATCGGCACCGAGGAGCTGGCGCACCTGGAGATGATCGGTACCATGGTGAAGCAGCTCACGGAAAAAGCGAGCGTTGAGGAGCTGGAGAAGGCGGGCCTGGGCGCGTACTATACAGACCACGACAGAGCCGTCTATCCCGTCAGCGCTTCGGGAACTCCCTTTACCGCGGCTTACCTGCAGTCCAAGGGCGACCCGATTACAGACCTGTACGAAGACATGGCGGCTGAACAGAAGGCCAGGTCCACATATGAATACCTGATACAGCTCGCGGACGATCCCGACGTGATAGACCCCTTGAGGTTCCTGCGCGAAAGGGAAGTCGTCCACTTCCAGCGGTTTGGCGAGGCGCTGCGCCTCGTGCAGGATTACCTGGGCGACAGGAAGCGCGTCAGCATGCGCATGCCGGACAGGAAACGTTAATCCGCCCAATGGGCGTTCATATAGATGTCTGTTATATGGACGGATGTGTGCAGAAGCGGGCGATACGCCCGCTTTTGCTTTGCGTTTAATGCCGCGTACGGTAATAACCCACTTACACCCAAAACAATCCAGTAAAGAAGCTGGGCAAGAATGACGATATCACCAATATGAGTTGGTATATGCAGGGATGCTGGATGGATCACGGAGGATCGTTATGCGCATCAGGAACAGCCTCATCGCGCTGTTCATCCAACGTATTTATGGCAGGCACAACGATGCGATGAGCGAAGCAACCGGACGAATATCTTCAGGTTCCCGCATCAATTCCGCGGCGGATGATGCGGCCGGTTTGGCGATCTCCGAAAAAGTGCGCGCGCGTATTCGCAGCATGCAAGCGGCGATGCGCAGCAGTGAAGACGGGGTCTCGCTGATACAGACGGCGGAAGGCGCTTTGTCGTCCGTGCACGCGATACTGCAGCGCATGCGCGAACTGGCGGTGCAGGCCGCCTCGGATACCAACGATTATACCGACCGCGGCGCGCTGGACAAGGAATACCAGCAGCTTTTGCATGAGATTAACGATATCGCCCGGCAAACGCGATTTAACGGAAGGCTGCTGCTGGGTGGGGCGGACGGCATGCCGGCAGGGCTCAACATCCAGACAGGCCCGGACGCCGGCGATGCGTTCGTACTGAGGCTGGACGCTTTGACGCCGGACGCGCTGAGCATCGGCGATACGCATGTGCGCTCCCGTGAGGGCGCGGAGACCGCGATCGCCGGGCTGAGCGGCGCCATTAACGAGATTTCAATGAAACGGGCGGCGCTGGGTGCGGCGCAGTCAAGGCTGGACGCCCGGGTCAGGAGCCTGGAGACAACGGCTGAGGCGTTGTCGGCGGCGGACAGCCGCATCCGGGACGCGGATGTCGCGCAGGAGATGGTGCGGCTCACGAAAGCCCGTCTGCTGGCGCGTATGTCCACAGCGATGATGGTGCAGGCCAATATCATGGCGAACAGCGTCGTCTACCTTTTGGCCAAGCAGACCGTGCAGGCAAGTTCCGCCGCGGCGCAGGCGGACGAAGAAGCGGAGAAGGGCGGCGCTTCTGCCGTGTCCTCTGAAGTCGGGGCAAAAACGCCTGAAGTGCAAACGGAAGAAAAGCCGCAGGCAGTCTGGGCGGAAGACAAATGAGAATTGCAAACAATATCAGCGCAATATTCGCGCACAGGCAATATACCATCTGGAATAACCGCCTGGCGCGGGCGATGCGGCGGCTTTCGTCGGGGCAGCGTATCAATTCGGCTGCTGACGATCCTGCGGGCCTTGCGATATCCGAAAAGATGCGGGCGCAGATACGCGGGCTGGCTGTGGCAGCGCGCAACTGTGCGGACGCGATATCTCTGGTGCAGACGGCGGAAGGCGCCATGAACGAGATGCACGCGATACTGCAGCGTATGCGGGAGATCGCGCTGCAGGCCGCTTCGGACACCAACGACGGCGTGGACCGCGCCGCGCTGGACGCCGAGTACCAGCAACTGATGGAAGAACTGGGCGACATAACGGGGCAGACGCGCTTCAACGGACGCGCCCTGCTGGACGGTTCCACCGCTGCGGGTATGATTATCCAGACAGGGCCGGACAGCGGCGATACGATGACAATGAAGATATCCGGCGTATCGCCCGACGACCTCGGCATCACCGGCACGAACATCGGCACGCGCGACGCCGCAGCAGCCGTACTCAAACAGCTGGATGGCGCGATTGAGAAGCTGTCCGCTGCCCGCGCGAACCTGGGCGCATACCACAACCGGCTGGAGCACAAGATCAGCAATCTGAATACGCAGATGGAGAACCTGGCGGCGGCGGAGAGCCGCATCCGGGATGCGGATATGGCGCTGGAGATGATGGAATACGCCAAAGCCAACATCATGTCGCAGGTGGCGGCAGCGATGCTGGCACAGGCCAATAACGCGCCCAAGAACGTTCTTAAGCTGCTTGAGAGCCTGTGAGCCGTATCGGCTTGCTGGGATATCGATAAGGAAGTTTCAGAGTTTGCTTTGCTCATTGTATACATCAGTTCAAGCGGCTTCAATGCCTAAGCGGCAAAGGCAGCGGCGCCGGAGCCGCTTATCTTTTGCCCACAGGCAAGCGGGGAGATGTGAAAATATTCACGCTAAAGCAAATGATTTGCAATAACGATATATGAGTACAGCAAAACCTACGTTCATTGAAAAAAGTGACCTGATAATAAATTGAAGGAGTATGGTATGGCGGAAGTAGGAAAGGTAAGAAAGGGCAGGATGAGATCACTGAGAAGCAAGATGCTGCTCTATTTCCTGGTTACACTGGTGGTCATATTCGCGGCGATGTGCCTGGTGGTCACGCTCAAGGTGAAAGGCGTCGTCACGAACCTGACAGAGGGCTTAACTCAGCAGGTGGTCGTAGCCCGCGCGGCTGAAATCGGGAAATACATACAGGG
>JAAXZP010000360.1 GCA_012719815.1 Christensenellaceae bacterium | reverse complement strand
GCCGCCGATGGCGCAGCACAAACCGGAAAGCGTGTGGACAGTGATCTTGGTGCCGTCCACCCGGATGCCGGATGTCCGCGACGCTTCTTCGTTGCCGCCCACGGCAATCACATTGCGCCCCGCAGTGGTCATGTTGAGGAAGATGTAGCCCAAAATCACCACGCCCAAAAACGCAAACACGCTGAGCGGGATGCCTCCGACCAAGCCGCTGCCCAGCTTGAGCATGCCTTTGTTTATCCCGGAAATGGGTAGTCCGTCGGTCAACAGCAGGGAGACGCCTTCAGCAACCTGCAGCATGCCGAGCGTCGCGATAAACGCCTGGATTCTGCCTTTTGTGATGACGAGTCCATTGATGAGGCCTGCAACCATACCCATTACTATGCCTATGATCACGGCCGGCACAGGCGATATGCCCCACTGTGTGTTGGCAACAGCCATGGCGCATCCGGAGAGAGCCATCATGGAGCCCACGGACAGGTCGATGCCGCCCGTCAGAATAACCAGCGTCTGCCCAATGGCCATGATGCCCAGCACGGACGACTGCTTGATGATATTGACGAAGTTGGATATCTTAAAGAAGTTGCCGTTGGCCAATGACAAATAGGCTATAAGGATGATCAGTATAAACAAGGCGCTAAATTTTTGCAGTACAATTACAAAGGTGTTCTTTTTCATATTCATTCACTCCCTGCTGCAAGTTTTAGGATATATTGCTGCGAACACTCGCTGATGTCAGATACGGCAGCTACGGTTCCCTTTCTCATGATCATAATCCGGTCGGACATCCCCAGCAGCTCGGGCATATCCGATGATATCAATATCACGCCCGCGCCCTTGGCCACCAGATTGTTGATCAGGTTATAAACCTCCACCTTTGCTCCCACGTCCACGCCGCGCGTCGGGTCGTCCATGATGAACAGTTCAGTTTCGCAGCAGTCCCATTTGGCGATGGCCACCTTCTGCTGATTCCCGCCCGAAAGGTCACGTACGAGCTTCTTGCCGGTATCGGTATCGATACGAAGCATGTCAATATACCTGTCGGCTGTATCCGTTTCCCGTTTCCTGAGGCGGAAACCGCAGAGGCTTAACCCCTGCTGCTTGGCCATGCAGATGTTGGTCGTGACGGACATGTGCAGCGCCAGGCCATCCCGACGATCCCTGGGTATTAACCCGATGCGCTGTCTGATGGATGCGTGAGGGTTTTTCGGTGCAAAACGCTCGCCTTTGTATATGATCTCGCCTTTTACCCCTTTGACGAGCCCGAACAAAGCGGCTGCCAGCTCGCTGGTGCCCGCGCCGACGAGCCCGGCAATGCCAAGCACCTCTCCGCGCTTAACGTTAAACGTAATATCATGCAGGCTCCTGCCATCTGTCAAATTCCTGACTTCAAGCAGTATCTCATCCCTGACAGCAGGTTTCTTGGGATACTGTTCGTCCAGCGGCCGTCCTACCATTCTGGTAACCAGTTCGTCCCGCGTGATATTGACCGTATCGCTCATCGTCTGGCCGATAGTATTGCCGTCGCGCAGCACCGTCACCTTGTCTCCGATCTCCGCAACTTCATCCAGCTTATGGGTGATATAAATAAACGAAACACCGCTCTGCTTGAGCAGGCGGATCGCCGAAAACAGCTTCTCCACCTCCACTGTGGACAGTGATGAGGTTGGCGCATCCAATATGATGAGTTTCGCGTTGCGGGAGAGGACGCGGACAATTTCGATCAGCTGCTGCGTTCCCAGGTCAAAGCCGGAGACTGCCTTTTGCACGTCCAGCTTTAGCCCTACTCTTTCCAGCGCCTTCACTGTCTCCTCTCTGGCGCGCTTGCGGTCAATAAACCCCAGCCTGGTTTTTGGCATATGGCCGATAAATATGTTTTCCACAACGCTCATGTGCGGGATTAGCGACAGCTCCTGATAGACCATGCCGATTCCCAGCGAAAGTGAATGGGATGGTGATTTGATGGCAACAGGTTTGCCGTCAAGCAGTATCTGACCGCTGTCCGCCTTATAAAGCCCCGACAGTATCTTCATCAGCGTGGATTTACCGGCGCCGTTTTCACCCAAGCGCACATGCACTTCCCCCTGCTCCACGCCGAAATTAACATTTCTGAGCACGGGAATGCCGTAGAAGCTCTTGTTGATATTTTTCATTTCTAAAATATAATTAGACAATGACTTAGCTCCCTTCGTGGTTTAATCTGCTCAATATGTCCACTAAATTAAAATATGTGTATGAGAGCGATGCCATTTGAATGTGGCTAAAGGAAAGATTGCGTCTGCTGCGCGGTTAAATCCGCGCAGCAGACAGTCTTCACTGATTTGTTAATACTCAGCCGTTGATAATGGCTTCACAGTCAATCGGCTCAAGTTTCGGGTTCGGATAGAAGTCGTCCGCGTTCCCGACATACTCCGTTCTGGGCATGATGTCATACTGCTCGGGTATCTGCTTACCGTAGGCAAGCATGACCGCGAACTTAACTCCATACCAGCCCCAGTCGGGGAAGCCATGCCATGTCTCCGCCGTGAGCTGTCCCTTGCGGATCATGTCTACGCTTTCCACGGTGCCGTCGTTTGTGACGATAATGACTTCGTTCTCACGGCCCGCGTCCTTCACGGCGTTGTATGCGCCGATACCCATCTCGTTGGAGGATGCGAAGATAGCGTCCAGTTCGGGGAAGTTCTGCAGAATGTTTTCTGCCGCCTCAATACCTTTCTGTCTGTTCCAGTCAGCCGCGATAGTGGTCAGCACCTTGATGCCGGGGAACTGATCGACAACAGCGTGGAAGCCTTCATTTCTCTGGTTGGAGAACATGTCGCCGGCGATGCCTTCGATGATGGCCACGTTGCCGCTGATGGAGTTCCTGTCAACATTGGCGTATACGCCTTCCCACCACTCGAGATCCAGCATGCCATCCTCGGGCAGTTTTGCCGTTTCGCCTTCGCCCAGCACGCCAGGGCCGCCAAGAGCATCCAGCATGCTGTAAGCCGAAACGGAAGCCGCCTGAGCGTTGTCGAAGCCGATGTAGGAAGCTACCTCGATGCCGTCCTGCTTCTCCAGCATGTTCACGAGAATGACGGGGATGCCTGCGTCGTTAGCCGCTCTGATGGCCGGTTTCACCGCCTCGACTTCAGCAGGAGAAATGATGATCACATCCATCTTGTCCTGTATGAAATTCTCGATGCTTTCGATCTGGCTGGCCGCGTCGGTATGGCTGGTGTTGGAACGCGTCACCACCTGAACGTCGATGCCATGATCACGGGCATCCTTGGCCGCTGCTTCCATATAGTCGGTCGCGGTTTTGAACACGCCGGTGATGTCAGGCGGAGACAAGCCGATTCTGCCGCTGATTTTGGCGTCTTCAGCCGGCTTTGCGGACTCCTGGTCAGCAGGCTGCTGCGCCCCGGTGCTCTGTGACGCCGCAGGCTGCGACGAGTTGTCCGCCGCGGGAGCCGCTTGTGAGCAACCAAATAAAGCAAGAGAAAGCATGCAAACAAGAACTACACAAATGGCCTTTTTCATAAACTATCCTCCTGTTTTGATTATGGGATAATTCTATCTTAGGTTCCCGGTCCTCTGTAAACAAGTGTCATTAGTCACATATACTATGTGACATTTGTAACAATTTCAATGCGCCCCCTTTTGAGCAGTTGAGTTTTCGAGTGTAATGTACTACAATTCTCAACATGGAGGTTTGCGATGGGGCAGGCCAGTTTGAAAAACATTCGCACTCTGATGCTTATTCTCAATTTTTCTATTGTAGTCGGCATCTGCGTAGTGTTCATCACGAGCGTGCAGGTTATCGCAGATCGTGGGCTCGCTGTTGATTTTATTTCCCGGATCAGTTATATCCCCACGTCTCCTCTTGGGTCATCCCTTTTATGCATCCTTTTTTTGCTGGCTTTTATTACGAACCTGATGTTCCGGGAAGAAGTGCTGGCCAACCGCGGTCCCTCCATTGCCATTACCTTTTCGTGTTTTGTGGAGACTTTGCTGTGCGTGCTGCTGTGCCTGCAAACGGGGTATACTTACAATGGAATAATTCTGCTTTCACTGGCGTGCACCTTTCCGGTGGTCGAAAAAACTTATCAGAAAGTAACTTTTATCAGCCTGCTGATACTGCTCTATGTGATATGTGAGTATGATCTGTTATCACAGTATGCCAAGATCGTATCCTTCGATACCTATGTCAGCTATTTTCCGGCCACCGTACGCTCAAATATCTATACATTTAAAAGCGTGCTCACCTCGGTCAATATATTGGTGTTCTTCGTATACATGTATTTCTGGGTACAGATCAAGATATCCGAAAACCTTAAGATCAACCAGCTCTACGAGCAGCAGTATCACATGAACGAAGAACTAAAGCTCGCAAACATTCAGATGAAGCACTATATAGAAAAATCGGAGGTTGCCGCCCTGACACAGGAGCGGAACCGTCTTGCGAGAGAGATTCACGATATATTGGGGCACTCCCTCACCGCGATCACGCTGGGGCTGGAGGCATGCGCCAAATCCATCGAGGATACAGAATGGCTGAAAAACCAGCTTAAAATACTGTCCGAAACCTCCAACCAGGCACTGGTGGAAGTACGCAGGTCTGTCAAAAAATTGCGCGTCGATTCAATTGAAAAGCTGTCGTTCTATCCCGCAGTCCTCAAGCTGTGCGCCAACATCACCAGCCTTACCAATACAATCGTCAACTTCGAGGCTCCGGATTACACAGAATTTTCACCCACTCTGGAGGATATGCTGTACCGCATCATTCAGGAGAGCATCACCAACTCCGTCAGGCATGGAAAGGCCCCACGCATCGATATCCGACTGGACAATAAAGACGGATATGTGCTGCTGACAATAAAAGATAACGGTTTGGGCTGTGACGACATGAAACTGGGCTCCGGACTGTCCGGCATCCGCGAGCGGGTTACAAGCATGGGTGGCGAGTTAAGCTTCGACCTCTCTCAGGGTTTCACAATCTCATTGTCAATACCATTGGAGGAAAAAAGAGATGCAATCGGTTAACCGCCCTATTCGTGTTCTGATCGCCGAAGATCAGGACCTGGTACGCCAGAGTCTTCAGATTATCCTTGGGGGCAATGACAGTATTGAAGTGATCGGAGCGGCCAAAGACGGTATTGAGGCCGTTGAAATGGTGGAACGCCTCAGGCCGGATATCGTACTGC
>JAAXZP010000359.1 GCA_012719815.1 Christensenellaceae bacterium | reverse complement strand
GGCGAAAACACCCCCCTCAATCGAGACGCCGTGCCGGAGGATCTGGCCGATGACGCTGCCCGGCGTGGCCTGACGCCGGAGATGCTGATCGAGTTCGTGGACGGTTCCAAGACCATGATCGAGATGTGCGCCGTTTCCAACGCGACCGGGCTTGTGCCCGATGTCCGCGGCATGCACGGCCCGAAATGCAACGTTAAGGATCTGACAAAAGTGTTCAGCCTCAAGAGCCAGGGCGGCATATTGAACAAGGAAGGTGTTGTGGATTATGCCATTGGCGATATTAACCCGGGCGTGTTCGTGATTGTGACCACGGACAACAAGCAGCTGATCGAAGGTCTCAAGCAGCGGGATATGGGGCCCGGGCCGAATTATCTGCTGTTCCGCCCTTATCACCTGTGCAGTTCCGAAACGCCGATTACTGTGGCGCAGGGCGTACTCTACGGCGAGTCCACCGCGCATCCCATGAAGAAGCTCACCAGCGAGTGCATCACCATCGCCAAGCGGGACCTGAAAAAGGGTGAGATACTGGACGGTATCGGCGAGTGCTGCTACCGCGGCAGCATAGAGCTCTTCCCAGTTGCCAGAGAGGGCAACATGCTCCCGCTTGGTCTGGCCAAGGGCGCGGAGCTTCTGTGCGACGTGAAGCGTGACGAAGTGATTACCTATGACATGGTGAAGCTCAACGAAGACTCCGTGCTGCTTCAGCTCAGGCGCATGCAGGACCAGATGCTTGAAGGATAGCGTATGACAAGACTAAGGAGAAAAGCATGTCCAGATACAAGGATTGGTACGACGAGACACTGACGAGGGAAGCGGACGCCATTAGCGGCCTTAAGCGGACGCTGGATTATGAAACGCTCGACCGCATCGTTGAGCTGCTTCTGACCGTCAAGCAGGACAGGCGGCGCGTGATTACGGCCGGCTGCGGGACGTCCGGCACTGCGGCCAGGCGTATTGCGCATATTTTAAGCTGTATCGAGGTCCCTGCTATGTTTCTTTCCCCGGCGGACGCGCCGCATGGAGCGATGGGGCTCATCCAGCACGGAGATATCGTGGTGCTCATCGCGAAAGGCGGCAACACGGCGGAAATCCTCAATTTCATTCCCTGCTGCAGGGAGAAGGGCGCTACTATCATCGGCGTGACGCACAACAAGGATTCGGCGCTGGCCAAAAACTGCGATATTCTGATGCTGATGGACACCGGTGAAGAACCGGGCCTGTGGCGCATGATGCCCTGCGCGAGCACGCTGGGCGTGGTTGCGGCCTGGGATGCCATCTCTCTGGCGGTGATGCGCCTCAATGGCTTTACAAAAGAACAATTCCTGCTTATCCATCCCGGCGGTGCAACCGGAGAAACGCTGAAGAGCAGTTTGAGAGGAAAGTAGAAAGATGGAAGCATATAAGACGTCCTTTATGCGGGTTATACAGAGCGAGGCGGATGCAATCGCTTCGCTGCTGGAGACGGTGGATCAGGATACGGTTGCCCGTATTGTGGACTTGCTGATTAAAGTCAAGAAAGAAAAGCGCCGCGTCATTACAGTAGGGTGCGGCACTTCCGGCGCTGCGGCGAAAAAGATCGCTCATTCGCTCTGCTGCGTGGAGATTCCGGCGACATTTTTAAGCCCGGCCACCGCCGCGCACGGCGCGATGGGGTACATCCAGCGCGGGGATGTGGTCGTGATGGTGACAAAGGGCGGCAACACGGCGGAGATCCTGGGACTGTTGCCCTGCTGCAAGGAGAAGGGCGCTACCATCATCGGCGTGTCGGAAAACGAATCGTCCAGGCTGGCGCAGGCCGCGGATATTTTCCTGAAGGTGCGCATCGAACGGGAACCCTGCCCCTGGGGCCTACTGGCCACGGCGAGCACGCTGGCCGTCATCGCCGTGTGGGACGCCATCATCATCACCGCCATGCAGCACAACGGCTTTACCAAAGAACAGTTTCTGCTCATCCACCCCGGCGGCGCGGTGGGCGAGAAGCTGGCGCACTGAAAAGCATTGCGCATAGGCGTAAGAGAAATCTTGCGCCTTTCTTGCTTAAGGAGGTATGTCATGAACAAGCCCAATCCGCAGGATTTTGCGTACAAAAAAGAAAGGCTGCGCGCCTATATGCAGCAGAACGGGTTTGACGCGGCCATTCTGGCGCGGCGGGACAGCTTTGCCTGGTTTACATTCGGCGGGGACAATAAAATATTCTACAATACGGATACGGGGTTCGGGCTGCTTGCGGTTACCATGGACGCCGTCTATCTGATCGCGCAGGTGATGGACATAGACCGCATATATGACGATGAATTATACGGCCTCGATATTGAGAAAATCGGCATCCGCTGGTGCGACTCTTCCCGCGAGGACACTGCGCTGAGGCTTCTTTCCGGGAAACGTATTGTCTCCGATATTCCGCTAGCCGGGGCCGAATGCAGGTTTAAGGAGCTTGTGGCGCTGCAAACGCCCTATACACCCTGGGAGATTGAGCGCTACCGGGAGGTGGGCCGCATGTGCGACGCCATGCTCAAAGCCATTGCGGACAGCGTGCGCCCCGGCATGCGCGAGCAGGATATCGCAGGCATGATTTTGCATGAGTACGCGAAGGTTTACAGCGTGCCCAAGGTGCTGCTGGTAGGCAGCGACGACCGCATTGCAAAGTACCGGCACCCCAACCCTTCCGACAAGCGCGTGGAGCGGGTGGTGCTGCTGCATCCGGCCGCGGATATATACGGGATGCACGCGAATATCACGCGTATGCTGTGCTTCGGAGAACCGCCCAAAGAGCTGGTGCAAAAATATGATCTGCTCAACAATATTCTTGCGATGACCTGCGCCCATTTGCGGCCCGGCGCGCGATATGACGCGTTGCTCAGCGAACGGCGCAGGATGCTTGGAGAAGCCGGGATGGAGCAGGAGTACTATAACCACTATCCGGGCGCGACAACCGGCTATTACTTTGGCAGCTCCCAGCCGATTATCGACAATGAGGAAATTATAGACACGCAATGTTTTGACTGGTTCCTGACCGTCACGGGCGCAAAGGTGGAG
>JAAXZP010000358.1 GCA_012719815.1 Christensenellaceae bacterium | reverse complement strand
TCTTCGTCCTCGGTCAGAAACGGCGCAAAGCTCATCGCCCGCGCCCCAAGCCCCATGCTCTGCGAAAGGTCCGCCCTTTCCGGTACGTCCAACGGCATGCTGTATGCGCCCGAAGGCACGCGCACAACGACTTCGTCATCAATTAAATACGCGTTGAAATACTCCATCCCCAGCACGCTCAGTTTCATTCCCAGGTCGCGCATGTCGTATTTTATGTCCACACCCAAAAGCAGGCGGGTCAGGGGCAATCCTAGCTCAGCAGGCAGGTCGTCCGAACTCAGCGTGATATTCGCCTCGATTTCAAATGGCTCTTTCAACAGCCGTTCGCCGAGCGCCACGGCCGCAGGGCCCGCCAGCTTCTCCCTGTCGGTACAGTATTCGGTCAGGTACTGTTTCGCCGCCACCACGCCCAGATTTACCACCGGCGGCTTCTTTTCCGGCGTGCGCAGCAGCGCCACGACCACCGCGCCGAGCGCAATGGCCAGCAGAGCGCCCGCCGCTATCCACACAAACAGCCGCCGTCTTCGCGATTTGCCCGACCCTTCCGCGAGCTGTCTTTCGTACCGGTGATTGCCCTTAATCATCGCCGGCCCTCCCTGCCCTGTCACGCAGTATAACGCCTGATCGCGCCCGCCAGGCCGCCGCTCTCCTGCGGAAAGCTGATGCCGCCGCTGTAGGTGACGACGCCGTTCTTCAAAGCCAGCATGCCGTTGGCCAGAATGTCCAGCTCGTCGATGTAATGGCTGGTGAAAATGATCGCCGCGCCCGCTTCTTTCAGCTGCCTGAGCACAGCCATGATCCGCGCCCGGTTCTCCGCGTCCACGCCGGCCAGCGGCTCGTCGAGTATCAGCCCGCGCGGCCGGGTCACCAGCGACGCGCCGATATTGAGCCGCCGCTGCATGCCTCCTGACAGCCGGGATACCTTCTTTTTCTCCACATCGGCAAGGCCGGTTACCTTCAGCGTCCAGCGGTAGGCCGCCTCGTCCCCCGGCTTCATCCAGTAGCGCAGGTTGTCACGTACCGTCAGCTCCTGCATCAGCGCGATGCCCTGCGGCACATAGCCGATCATCGGGCGCGCAGCCGCCGGGTTCTTTAGCGCGTCCACGCCGCCGATGATGAGTTCGCCGGCGTCCGGGCGGGATGCCGTCGCCAAAATCTTGAGCAACGTGGTCTTGCCTGCACCGTTTTCGCCCACCACCGCGAGCGCCTGGCCAGCCTGTACGTCGAGGCTGACGTTATCCAAAAAACGGCTTTTACCATAATCCCGGCAAAGCCCCCTCGCTCTCACCAAAGCGCATCCACCTTCTTCCTGATATTACCTCACAGTATAGCCGCCATCCCCTGCCCTGTCAAACACGCAGGCGCCGCCCCATGCCGGGCTGCCAGGCCGCAAAAGCTGGCCCGCCGTTCCTGCGCAGGTGCGATTTTCGTCGAATCGGCGTTGCGCTTGCCGCGCCGCACGACTATAATAGAAATCGATGGTTTTCCATCAATCATACCTATGCAAGGGGAAGCCATGAAAGAAAGGCTGAGCCGAAAAAAATTATCCACTCCTCTGGGCTTGCTGGTGGTGCTGGGCCTGGTCGCCGGCATCCTGCTGATATACACCGCCGTGTTCATTGTGGCGGACGCGCTGGGTTTGCGTTACTACCACCAATATATCGCCTATGCGCTGCTGAT
This sequence comes from Christensenellaceae bacterium, assembly GCA_012719815.1. Taxonomy (GTDB): domain Bacteria; phylum Bacillota; class Clostridia; order Christensenellales; family SZUA-584; genus SZUA-584. Next base: position 6,040 of record JAAXZP010000358.1, on the reverse strand, counting down.
CGTGCTGGGCGTTATTATCGTGCGCCGGTGGCTGACAGAATATGAATACCGCGTGGCGGACGGCGAACTGATCGTGGAGCGCTATCTCGGCGACCGCAGCCGCGAGCTGCTGCGCATCCGGCTAAAAAGCATATTGCATATCGGGCCGGAAAAGCCCCGGGGAATGCGGCTCCAGCGGCTGACTTTCCGTTCCCGCCGGCATGGCGTGACTTACGTTGTATACAGGCAGGACAGCGGCGGCGAGGCGGGCATGTTTTTCAGCCCCAGCCCGGCTCTGATTGATTTGCTTGAACAAAAGTGCGTCGCCGCTAAACCAGAAGCAACAGAATAATCGACACCGCGAGCACGGCTCCGGCGGCGATGCCGAATTTTTTGATGTACCGGATATCGCTGGGCTCAAGGTAAATGCTCTTTCGGATACCGCCCCAGGCCAGCGTATACTTCTTTAATATGCTGCCCTTGGTAAAATCGATGCGCAGCAGCGCCAGCTCGCTGAGCGCAAACAGCAAAGACATGATGAATATCGTGGCGGGCAGCGCGCCGATGCCCATGATGGGCAAAACGAGCGAACGTGTCGAAAAGCCAACGAGACCAAGCTGCCCCCGGATGAGCAGATACAGCATCCAGGCGTATAGCGCAAACGGCCCCAGCAGCGCCACCCCGGTCATGAAACCGGAAAACACCGCAATGGCGAGGCGGGTCAGAAAATCGGGCCGGTAATTGACAATTTCCTTCATTTCGGCGAAGGAATAATAGCGATCCTTGGCGAAATATGGTTTATCAACCGAGCGCAGCGCCGCCGACGTCTTCTTATCCATGAACTTAAGGTCGCGCGTTTGCAGCAGCTTGGTGAAGTCCTCTTCCTGCAGATTGAACTCTTCCCGCGGCACGCTGGAGAGTATATAGATATTGCTGTAGACCAGCGTATACACACGGCCCAGCTCAAAACGGTTGAAAGCGAACGGCGTCCTGACGAGCAGCCGGAAAACACGCGGCGTCTCGTCGCGCAGCGACGACAGGGTCGTGAAATAGAGCCTGTACCGGTGCAGGCCGGCCACCAGCTCTTTGGAAAACAACAGCATGTTTTCGCGCTCCGTCTTTTTCATAGGGCCTCCTTTTTATGCGGCAAGGCTATTATCTCATATTCCGCCCGATTAGAAAAGGGCTTTTATGTTTGAGATACAACGCTTTAAGAGGTGAGCGATCGATATGAACAGGCAGACGCCCATCATGGATGCGATGGCCGCCGTGGCTGACAATGCGCGCGTACGCCTATGCATGCCGGGTCACAAGGGCGATACCGGCTATTTTGGCGGCGAGATGCTCTGGTACGACATCACCGAACTGCCGGGTGCGGACAACCTCCTCATGCCCACGGGCGCAATCCAGAAGAGCCAGGCGCTGCACGCCGAATACGTGGGCGCCGATACCGCAGCCTATATCACGAGCGGTTCCACCACCGGCATACTGGCCATGCTGTCCATGTTCCGGGGCAAGAAGGTGATCTTCCCGCGCGGCGTGCACTTAAGCGCTGCGAACGCGGTGTTCACCTTCGGCATCCAGCCTGTTTACCTCGACCCGCCGCCGGGCGAGGATTACCCCGGCGTCGTCCGTCCCTCCGACGTCCGGAGCGCGCTCAAGCTTCACCGCGACACGGCCGCCGTGTTCATCACCTACCCCAACTATTTCGGCCTCTGCTGCGACCTCGAAGCCATCGCGGAGATCGCGCACAAATCCGGCGTTCCGCTGCTGGTGGACGCGGCGCACGGCGCTCATTTTGCCTATTCGGCCTTCCTGCCCACGCCGCCCGGCCGGGCCGGCGCTGACGTCTGGGTGGAAAGCGCGCATAAGAGGCTGCCCGCCATGAACCAGTGCGCCTGCCTGTACGTGGGCAAAAACGCCCTGGTGGATAAGGAGGAAGTGCTGCGCTCGCTGCGGTCGTTCCAGACCACCAGCCCGTCGTATCTGCTGCTGGGCTCGCTGGACTACGTCCACGCTTACATGCGCGACAAGGGCGAGTCGGAGATGCTGCGCGTCAACACGCTGGCGCGCCGTTTCGAAGAGCTGGTCAACCTGCTGCCCGGGTTTTACTGCCCGGAAATCAACTTGCCCGACATGGCAGCCAGGGACCCGCTAAAAGTCGTCGTGGACGTGTCCGGCTCGGGCTATACCGGCCTCGCCATAAAAGCCATGCTCGCGCGGCAGGGCATCCATGTGGAAGCTGCGGACCACAAAAATCTGCTGCTGATGCTGTCGGTGGGCACCACCGCCGCTCATCTGGACCGGATGTACGAAGTGCTCAAGTCCATCGAGCGCATCCAGAAGCGCCCCGCGACGTTTTCGCCATATGCCATGCCCAAAGCCACAAAGTATATGCAAAACTCTCGGTTTTGGGGTAATATAGAGAAAGTCCGCATCAACCAAGCCGTGGGCCTTATCTCCGCCGTGACGGCGGGCGTTTACCCGCCGGCTGAAGCGGTGGTGGGGCGCGGCCAGCAGATTTCGCAGGAAATTGCGGGCTATCTGCTGGAAGCCATCAAGCAGGGTTTCGATGTCTTCGGAACGGAGGGCGAATACATCTCGGTCTACAAGGAGCGAAAATGATTCACAACATCACAGGCAAGGACAGCAGTGTGTACAGGGCCGTATTCATCGACCTCGACGGCACCATCACGGAATCCGGCGAGGGGTGCATGAACGCGGTGCGCTATATGTTTGAAAAGGCAGGCTATAAGGAGAATGACGAGGCCCGCATCCGCGCGTTTGTGGGCCCGCCCATCAAGATGCATCTCATCAACGCGTACGGTTTTTCGGAAGAAGAAGCAGCAAAAATATACGCCTACTATCGCGAATACTACCTCTCCAAAGGCATATATGAAAGCCGGCTTTATGACGGCATCGAGGACGCGCTGCGCGCCATCAAATCGTCCGGCAGAGCGCTGTATGTCGCCACGTCCAAACCCGAGGCCATGGCGATACCGATACTCGAGCGGTACGGGCTGCTGGGCGTCTTTGACGCGGTGTTCGGCGCGCGCCATGAGGAGGGCAGATTCGACAAAACGCAGGTGCTGGAGTACGCCATGCGCCGTCTGGGCGGCACGCCGCCCGGCTCCGTGATGGTGGGCGACCGCAGTCACGACATACTGGGCGGCCGCGCAGTGGGCATCGATACCGTGGGCGTGCTCTACGGCTACGGCGACCGCGAGGAGCTGATGGGCTGCGGACCCGACTACCTTGTGGACACCACGGCGGACCTCGCCGCACTGTTGGGGGGCACAGCATGAAAGGACTGTTTATCACGTTTGAGGGCGCGGACGGCAGCGGCAAATCCACGCAGCTGCGTTTCCTCGCCGAATATCTGGAGGAGCGTGGCGTGTCCGTGGTGCGCACGCGCGAGCCGGGCGGCTGCCTCGTGGCGGAGAAAATCCGCGAGCTGCTGCTGAGTAAGGACAGCGAGATGGACGGCGTCACCGAGGCGCTGCTGTACGCCGCGGCGCGCGCCGCGCACGTGCGCCAGGTGATACGCCCCGCGCTGGATGCGGGCCGCGTGGTGCTGTGCGACCGTTTCATCCACTCATCGCTGGCCTATCAGGGCTACGGCCGCGGGCTGGGCACGGATCTGGTCTGGCAGATCAACAAACCGGCGATAGACGGCTGCATGCCTGACGTTACGGTATTCATCAACGTCCCGCCGGAACGCGCCTTTGAGCGCATGAACGAGAACAAGGTGCACGACCGGCTGGAGAGCGAGGATTTAAGCTTCCACCAGCGCGTGTTTGACGGCTTCACGCAGCTCTCGAAAGGCGAGGGGATTATCTCCATCGACGCGCGCGGCACGAAGTTTGAAACGCGCGAGATCATACTCCAAAAACTGATGCCGTACTTTGTGAGCGCCGGTATACTATGAGCAGTATTGCGAGCGACCTGTTTCTGAATGCGGCGTCCGGGAAAAAGCTGCTGGGCGCCTATCTCATCATATGCAGCCGGCCGCTGGTGGCCCGGCGGCTCATCGACGCTTTTTTAATGCGGCTCTGCTGCAAAAAGGGCGGCTGCGGCGCCTGCGCGGATTGCCGCAAGGCGCTGGAAGGCCATGTGGACATACTGCGCCTGACCGCGCCCAAAATCGCGGAGCTGCGCGACGCGCTCGCCTTCGTCGCGGAGCAGCCGTATGAAGCGCCGCGCAAGGTGGTGGTCATCGAAGGCGCGGACGACATGCCTGTGCAGGCTGCCAACAGCCTGCTGAAAACGCTGGAGGAGCCGCCGCCCGGTACGGTGTTTATTTTGTCTGCGCGCAGCGTCTGCGGCGTGCTGCCCACTATCGCGTCGCGCTGCGCCATCGTGCCGCTGACGCCCGGTCCCGACGCCCCGCGTGCCATCGCCAAAGCTCTGTCGGTGGACGACGCCACTGCCCGCATACTGGCCGACCTTTCGGGCGGCTTTCCCGACGAAGCCCGGCGCATTCGGGACGACGCCGATTTTCTGGCCCGGCGCGCGGAGACAATTGCGCACTGCCAGAAGCTGCTGCGGCAGCATAACATGGCCATCAGCGCGTTTGCGGATTTCCTGGAGAATAATAAAGAGCATATCATACCGCTGCTCTGCATCATGCAGTCTTACCTGCGTGATATCCTCGTGTTCATAAAGACGCGCGATGCGGGCTTTATTGCCAATGTCGACTATCTGGACGACATACGCGACGCGGCGAATCGCTTTACAAGCGGCGCAATTAGTAATATGATAAATGTCATACTAGATACGGAAAGACGGTTCTTATCTCCGGTCAATTTCCGGTTGGCCGCAGAGAAGATGCTTTTTTGTTTACTGGAGGAAAAACATAGATGGCAAAAGTAATAGGCGTGCGGTTTAAACGCGTCGGGAAGGTCTACTACTTCTCCCCCGGCGACCTGAAGCTGACAGAAGGCGATTACGTCATCGTGGAAACCTCACGCGGCATGGAATACGGCGAAGTGGTGATCGTGGACAAGGAAGTCTCCGAAGATGATATCGTGGCGCCGCTGAAAACGGTGATACGCCGCGCCACCGCCAAAGACGACAGACGCGTGGAGGAAAACAAGCGCAAGGAAAAGGAAGCGCTGGAGATATGCCAGAAAAAGATCGAGAAGCACGGGCTGGAGATGAAGCTTGTCGACGTGGAATATACGTTTGACAACTCCAAGATCATATTCTACTTCACGGCGGAAGGCCGGGTGGACTTCCGCGAGCTGGTCAAGGACCTCGCGGGCGTGTTCAAAACGCGCATCGAGCTGCGCCAGATCGGCGTAAGGGACGAGGCCAAAATGATGGGCGGGCTGGGGCCGTGCGGCCGTGCGTGCTGCTGCTCGTCTTTCCTTGGCGACTTTTCGCCCGTGTCCATCAAGATGGCCAAGGAGCAGAACCTGTCGCTCTCGCCCACCAAGATCAGCGGCCTGTGCGGGCGGCTGATGTGCTGCCTCAACTACGAGCAAGAGCACTATGCCCAAATGCGTCAGCGCATGCCCAAGGTGGGCAGCGCGGTGACCACGCCGGACGGGGAAGGCGTTGTGCTGGAGAACAACATGATTACCGAAATAGTGCGCGTTAAGCTCACTTTGCCGGACGGAAGCGTGGACGTCAAGCATTTCCGGCTGGATGACGGCAAGTTCAAGATTCCAGCGGCGCCCCCGACACCCAAAGAACCGGAACCCGAAGATGAGCTCGACGAAGATATCGAGGCGCTGCTCGAAGACTGATCGTTCGGCCGGGCGCGATTTTTTAGCGGAATTTGTTGCAATCCGTTGTTGCTTTTTTGTATACATGCGATTACAATGTCTGTGTATACCAACGACGGAGGTGAAGGTTTAGTGGCTTACATCATTACGGACGCGTGTGTCTCTTGCGGTGCGTGCGCAAGCGAATGCCCCGTGGAAGCGATTTCCGAGGGCAGCGATAAGTATGAGATCAACCCGGACGTTTGCATCGACTGTGGCTCGTGTGTGGATACATGTCCCAGCGAAGCCATTGAGCAGGGCTGAAACTCAACACCAACAATAAAAGGACAACC
>JAAXZP010000357.1 GCA_012719815.1 Christensenellaceae bacterium | reverse complement strand
GGCTCTCTTTTGTGCGGGCTGTCCGCCAGCATCGGCATGCTGATCGCGCTGCGCGTGGTGCAGGCTTTGGGCGCGGGCATGATGTTCGCCACCAGCTCCGCCATCATCACCGCGGGCGTGCCCGAAGAAAAGCGGGGCCGCGCGTTTTCCGTGAACGCGATGGCGGTAGCTGTGGCGCTGTCCACCGGCCCGGTGCTGGGCGGGGCGCTCACCGGGGCGCTGGGCTGGCAGAGCATATTCTACATCAACATACCGGTGGGCATCGCGGGCATCGCGCTGGCCGTCAAATTTGTACCGGCGGATGCCAAACGCGCCGCCGTGCCGATGGACATTCCGGGCAGCGCCCTGATATTTTCCGCGTTGCTCTTCATACTGCTGCCGCTCAACCGGCTGGGCGCGGGGATGCCCGCATGGCTGTTCTGCCTGCTTCTGGGGCTGGGCCTCATGCTGGGCGCAGCGTTCGTCATCCATCAGAGCCGCGCCAAATACCCCACGCTGTCGCTGTCGCTGTTCAAAAACCGCGTTTTCTCCGCCTGCCTGGCGGCCGCGGTGCTCAACTACATGGCGCAGTACATACTGGTGTTTTTGACGCCTTTTTACATGCAGACGGTGCGCCTGTTCTCCCCCGCCGTGTCCGGCCTGCTCTACATGCCCATGCCGCTGACCACGCTCCTTGTCGCGCCGTTCGCCGGGGCGTTTTCCGACAAACACGACACGCGGGTGTTAAGCTCCGCGGGCATGGGCACGATGGCGGCCGGCATGTTCCTGCTCTCCCGCTTGAGCGTGGATACACCGCTGTGGTATATCGTCGCGGCGATGGCGGTAACCGGCCTGGGCTCCGGGCTGTTCCAGACGCCCAACAACGCCGCGCTGATGGGCAGCGCCCCCGGCGAATTCCGCGGCGTGGCGTCCGGCATGCTCGCCACCGCGCGCAACATCGGCATGGTGCTGGGCGTGGCACTTGCCGGCCTGCTGTTCTCGGCGTTCTCGGGCAGCGCCGGCGAAGCGGCCGCCGCCGCGCTCGCGGAGACCGACCCCGCCGTGTTCGTGAGCGCCATGCGGATGACGTTCATCGTGGCCGCGTGCGTGGCGCTGGGCGCGATGGCGGCGTCGCTCACCAAGGGCTGCACAAGACAGGGCAATACAAAACAGCCCCACGAATAGCGTGAGGCTGTCAGCAGACCGCAGGGTTATCACCGTCAGCCGGACGGCGTTTCCGCAGCCTTTATCCAGCTGTTGCCTTCCAGTATGTTGTCTGTCACCGTAATGCCGGACGCGCCCGGCATCACTTCGATATAGCTGTTCTGTATGGTGTTGTCGTATATTTTGATATCCGACGCGTGCACCACCAGTATATTGCCGCTGACCGTGTTGGAATAAATCTCGCACCCCGTGCCGCTGTTGCAGGCGATGGCACCGCCCGCGCAGTCGTATATGATGTTGTCGTGAATCTTTAAGTTGTCGATGACGTAGTCCAGCTGCAGCATCATCATGATGCCGTACTGCGGCGCCGTGCCGCTGATGCCGTATATCTCGTTGTTCGCAATTTCACTGTCCTTCGCGGCCACCACGCTGATGCCCTGCCTCCTGCAGTTCGATATGTTGCAGCCGATGATGCGGATACCCCTCGACACGTTGTCGCCGTTGTCCCGCATGAAATACGACCCCTCGATGATGATGCCGTCCCCCGTCATGTCTTTGATGACGACGTCCTGTATCAGCACGTTATTGCTGTCGGATATGCAGATGCCGAAACCGTATTCGTGCGTGGGCGAATCTTTGGAAGGCGCGTAGGCATGCAGGTCGCGGTCGCCCACCAGCGTGCCGTTTTTGATGACCACGTCGCTTTGCTTCACGACGGCGAATAACGCGTACTGGGGGTTGCTGTTCGGCTCCATCACGAAGGTGGCGCCGGCGAGGTCCAGCGTGATGCCCGAAGGCACCAGTATGCCGTCCGTCGGAGCGCCAAACCTGTTGTCCCAGGTGCACTGTATCATGTACGTCCCCGGCTGGAACGCAACGGTTTTGTAGCCTTCGGCTTTTGCCCATTCCAGAGCCGCGTTAATGCCGTCCGTAGTGGCGCGGGCATTGCCGCCGGCATTGTCGATGCCGAAACGCTCGTTTTCCACGACGTACGTGGGCCCGGAATCCTCAGGCGCGGCGGCCGGGCCGGCGGACGGGCTGGCGGACGGAAGCGCAGGCTCGGAAGGCTTCGGGGACGGAGACGGCTGGGAAGGCTCCGGAGCCGCATAGGCCGTCTTGGCAGGCGGCGCGGCCTCTTCCGTCGCCCTGTCGCTTCTGACAAGCCGGTAGCCGTATATGACCATGCCCGCGACGCTCAGCACAAGCGCGGCGGCCAGTATGATATGGGATACTTTCAGCTTCTTTTTGAACATTCGGAACCTCTATGCCTTTCCCTGCCCCACCATTAGTATATCGATATTGTATCATGAATACTTTAAGAAATAAACATAAAAAGGTTATTATTCCCTTTAAATCCAATTTTATGGTCACATATCGGCCGTTCATTTGCAGGCATACTAAACGTGTGAATCTAACAGGAAAGGAGTCCGTCTATGTCACAACTCAACAAGCTGTAACTTCAGCATTTACGGCATCTGATCGGGGCGCACGAAACCGCGTATCAGAAGATGAGCGCCTATGCGCAGCAGTGCACAGACCCGCAGATAAGGGCTTACTTCGAGAAATCCGCGCAGTGCGCGCAAAGAACCAAGCAACAGCTGATGTCATTTCTGGGTTAAGGAGGAAGAATACAATGACGCATCAAAACTTTGCTCAGGGCGGCGGCACGCTGCCGGATAAGGCGATGGTCAACGACGCGCTGGGCTCCATCAAGGCCAGCCTGACCACATACGCCAACGTGATTTCCGAATGTTCCAACCCGAACCTGCGGCAGACGATCCAGCAGATACGCAACGCCGACGAGGCGTCGCAGTATGAGCTGTATAAGCTGGCGCAGGCCAAAGGCTTTTACCAGCCCGCAACCATGGCGGACGACAGCGAAGTGCAGCAGGTGAAAAGCCAGCTCAGTTCCGGCTGAACCGCTTACCAAAAAAATTTCCGCAAATGAGAGCCGGCGGGAAAAAAACTGCCGGCTCTGTTTTTTTACATTTCAAGTACACGCCGGTTTTTTTCTTTGCGCGAATTCGGGAACAATCGCGCTGTTTTTGTCGTCTAATTTTGCGGTATTGTGTCGGGTTTATGATTGAACATATCCCCGCGTCTGATATAATAGTAAATGTTGACCGAAAAGCAGCAGTGTTTGCTCACGGTAATACATGAACATCAAAGGAAAAAACGATGAACAACAATTTTCTGGACGACAAGCCGGAAAAGAAGGCCGGCAACGGAGCCGCGGCTGACCGTATCGAGGTAAACGGCGTGCAGAAAAAGAAGCCCCGCAAGCCGTGGACGAAAAAGAAGACAATCATACTGATCGCCTGCATCGTGGGCGGTCTGGCTGTGCTGACCGGCGGACTGGCGCTGGCCTGGAACTCCGTTTCCAGCATGGACCAGTTCGACAACATCGCGGAACAGATGACGCCGCCGCCGTCTACGTCTTCCGCCCCTGCGCCAACGCTCGCGCCGGGCGAGTCGGCCCTGCCGGAACCCTCGCCCACTCTGGACCCGTATGAGGTGCTTTTAAGCCAGGCGGACACCAGCTTTTTAAAGGACACCATCAACATCATGCTGATCGGCGTGGACCACTCGGTGGAGCGCGACACATGGCGCGGCAAGAAGGCGTTCCATGCGGACGTGATGATCGTGCTCGCCATCAACACCAAGACCGGCGCGGTCAACATGATATCGCTGCCGCGCGACACCTACGCGCAGATTCCCGGCGTGAAGGGCATATACAAGCTCAACGCCTCGATCGACTGCGGCGGCGGCTGGCCCAGCGAAGCCAACGGCTATTCCACCAGCGGCTTCGACAAGGTGTGCGAGGCCGCCACATGGATGCTGGGCGGCATACCGGTGAAATATTACTACGCGGTGGACATGAACGCCGTGAAGGGCCTGGTGGACGCCATCGGCGGCGTGCAGAACTTTGAGATCGAAATGGACTTCAAAATACAGGGCCGCAGCTACAAGAAGGGCGTGCAGCCGCACATGGACGGTCAGGCGGTGCTGGACTACCTGCGCGTGCGCAAGGGAATCGCGGACGCGGGCGACCTCAACCGCATCAACCGCCAGAAGCGGATGCTCGTCGCGATATTCGACAAGATTAAGCAAAACGGCCTGCTGCCCAGCATACCCGG
>JAAXZP010000356.1 GCA_012719815.1 Christensenellaceae bacterium | reverse complement strand
CTCGGTCTTTTTTCAATATATCAGCCGGCGGATTAAAGTCAATAATCCGCAATATTATTTTTCCGTCACAATTTCCGTCATTGTTTCGTAACAATCGTCGCCGGCTAAAAACAAAGGACAATTCTAACAGCCGGGGCTGCTTCATAGATATAGTTAAGCGACATGGAGGAGTCTCACATGTATCTGATCAGAACTGTGAAGAAATCTCAGCTCATTGGCTTTGCCGCGCTGGTTTTTTTTATCGTGGCCATGAGCGTGCTGCTTGCAGCCTTGTCGGACGACGGCCTGCCCGCCATTTCGGAAACCCCCGACCCGCCGGACTTTGAAAGCATTATCGACAGCCTGTTTGCGGTGCGCAACGCCTGCGTGCTGCAGGGCAATATCGAGCCGCTTAAGAAAATATTCCTGACGGAAGAGCGCAACGGCCGGTGGGCGCTGGAATATGAAGCGCTCCGGACTGAGCACATGGCGCAATGGGCTGCCAAACAGGGCGTCCGTTTTCACGATATAAAGACCGATATCAAGATACTGCGCAGCCGGGCGGTCGGCCGCGGATATGCTTTTTATCTGGTCGCCTCCACCGAGTACACATACGCCTATCTGGACAGCCCTGACGTGTTGAACAGCTTTCGGCTGGGCGGGTATCATTCGCTCGATCTGATTCCCGGAAAGGCGGCGGGCACATGGGTTATCAGCCGCGAATGGTACGACTGCCCGTTCTCCAAGGAAATCGACGAGAGCCTCTTTACGCCGGAGATGACCGAAACCATCGCCGCCCATAAGCCGGCGGACCACTCGCAGCTCAGCGAAGAACGCCTGGGCACGGTGCGCTATGCCGACCAGTACTGCGGGGCGGCTTCGGACGGCAGCAACGGCTACAGATACAACCCCGAATACACCGACTACAACGCGCTGGGCGGCAACTGCGCCAACTTCGCTTCTCAGGCGCTCTACGAGGGCGGCGGTTTTAAAAAGACCAGGGCCTGGAACTACAAAAACGGCAAGGGCAGCCGCGCGTGGATTAACGCTCAGGGCTTCAAGGACTTTTTGATATACAGCGGGCGCGGCTCGCTGCTCGCCCGCGGTCCGTACGCCAAGGTGTACCAGATTGCGTTTGATCTGCTGCCGGGCGACATCATCGCCTATGCCGACAGGAGCGGCATAACCCACATCAGCATTGTGACCGGACAGGACTCCAAGGGCTATCCGCTTGTCAACTCGCACAACCTGGACCGCTATCGCGTGCCCTGGGACATCGGCTGGAACTCCTCGGCCCATTCCTATTACCTGATCCGCGTGAATTACTAATCTGACCGCATAATTTTCCGGACCGCCGAAGCGGTTTTTTATTGCCTTTGTTGGATAAGTTAGAAAATGAAAAAATTCTTCTAAGGTAAGTTTTCATTGAGTTCAAATTTTGGTTGAATATGGTATTATAAAAAGGCTATCTGAAGGTGCAATAAAATAATTTGTTGGAACATCATCATGCGTAAATTTATAAATCGTTGTTATTGTTGCGTTATTGTTGGCCGGCCGCTCCGCTCAAAACAGTCAGCCGGAATCCGCAGCCGCGCCAGCCAGCGAGAATACTCCAACAAAAACTGTAGAGAAATATCCGGGATATGTCACTATTGACGGCATTGTCGGCTGCGCCAAGGCCTGGCTGGAAAAGGAGCAGGGCTTAACCCCTCTTACCGACATCGGTGAGGATGAGCTTCCGTTGCTGTCAGACCCGATAATTAAACAGTACGCATATAAAATACGCGCTCTTAGGCTAAATAACGGAGACATGTTTATTATCATCGGCACCAATGACTTGGGTGACGATATCGAGCAATTTGAGGCTTTTGTGACAAAGCACGTGAATGACCTGGCGGAAAGCCTTGATGCCGAATCAAATGTTACCATCTATTCAAGATACACCAGAATTGCTGTTTCAAAAAGCCACATGTCTGAGATCTTAAACGAAATCCTTAGTGCAGAACAGGATTGTTGGCCGGATTGAATTCCACGAAAAACTCAGCCTTCCCGATACGCTGGAACTCCTCGGGCCATTCCTATTACCTGATCCGCGTTAACTATTAATTAAGCTACATTATTGGCCGCCAAGCGGCTTTTTGCTTTGGCTCGCCACGTTACAGTTAACAGTTTCTGCACTCCACTATTCCAGAAATTTTCGGAAAATGTCGAAAGATAACTATTATTGACTAATGGAAGGATTTCTTATTTTATGTATATAATTATAATTTTGTATATATTTAATTTTTTAAAAGATTCTACTATACAGGGATGTTAAATTAGGAATGGAGGGAAGCAAAATGAAAAAAATATTATCAATTATCATTTGCTATTTAACTATCTTAACGGTGGTTTTTACGCCAATAACCGCATTCGCTGAAACAATTGATGAATCTTATTTAAATGAATTTTTTGTAGATTCTCAAGGTTTAGATGAATATGTTATTTTTGAGGAGTCATTAGAAGATTGGTATAATAACCTGCCATCTTATTCTGGTAAAAAAATCGAATCTAAAATTGAATCAGAAAGTTTAAAAAAGCTCGATTTTTCAAACAGAAATGAAGAAATCAGTATTAGCGTAATTTCAATCCAAAAAAATAGATTGTATAAAAACTCGGATGAAAGGTTTAAGCTTTGGAAAGACTCAGATTTAACCCCACCAATCGTATTGTATAACTTTGATAATTCAATTTATGGGTACATGTATGGAATAGTAGATAAAAATAATAAACTTGTAGGCTATATAGTTGCTGGGGCTAATCCAAACGCCCCGCCCATTCTTGAATATTCACTATATGCTGATAGATATCTTGCGCTACAGAATAAAGAAAAAATATATTTTAGTAGTGATACTGGTTATATTATTAGTGAAAATAATAAACTCTATAATGCAATTGATAATACTCCATGTGACGTAAAAATTTTGGATACTCTAATATCAAAAAATAATATTTCCAGTACTGTAGCTCAAGAAATAACCAACCAATGGAACTATTTTTCTGGTTTGTCTGATAGTGCTCAGCTTATTCCAGAGGAGCAGAAACCTATTGATCCTCCCAGTTATCCTAGTGGCACTCATTATAGACTCCAAATTGATACATCTGATTATACCTGGTATAACTATTGTAGTTTTACAAGTATGGCAATGTTTTTCGATGCCCTAGGAAGACGAATAGAACCAGGATTCCTACAGCCGGGTAGGCCTCATTCCTTAGCAATAAATGATTATTTACACAATACATATGGATGTAGCCCAACTTTTGAAAAATGTTCTAATATTATTTTATCATATGCGAATAACAAAAAACTAACAAGCAATTTGACTTTTAGCAAGTATTATTTGTCAGCTATTAGCGGCGAATCCACAAACAGCGCTGTATTTAACAAACATAAAGATATAATACAAAATAAAAGCCTGCCGACGCTTGTCGGATACAGTCGTGCAGCCGGTACTTCTGGACCTAAGGATAAAGGCGGCGCACATTTAATGATGGGAATTGGTTACACATCCGATAATTTCTATATAGTGAGAGATACATGGACCGCAGATGGTATACCTATGAGAACCTACTACTACAATAAAACTGGTTATAAGTTTTGTGTCATGGGCTTAACGTATTCCAATAGTTCGCCAAGCACAGCATGGGGGGAGGTGACTTTGCGTCCCGGAGATGCAAATTTTAATGTTAGAAGATTAAAGTATTTTCTCTATGCCTTATATTATACCCCGGGGTCGCTTACAAGTGATACCTATGATACAACCACGGTTAACGCAGTTAAAGCTTTTCAAAGTGATAATGGATTAACTGCTGATGGTATAGTAGGACCAAACACCTATAAAAAGCTAAAAACAGCACACATTATGAGGTATGATGGTTATACTGGTTCTTGGAGAATACTTAGCCAAGGGAAAAAGGGCGATGATGTAGCCCAGCTGCAAATTCGTCTGTATGAATATGGATATTATTCAGGAACCGTAGATGGTATCTTTGGCCCGGTTACAAAGGCAGCAGTGGAAGCTTACCAACGTGACAAAGGTCTTACTGTTGATGGTATTGTTGGAACCGCAACTTTCCAAAAGCTTTATGGTATCAATATTAGTTCAAGAACGTATAAAGAATGCCCAACATGTAATTCTTGATCCAAAATTATTCAAGGAGTATATGATGTATAGAATTATAACTATCCTCGTTGCTATATTATTGCTAGCTGGTTGTTCTGCTCAAAATAGTCAGCCCTCCCCCACGATCACCTTAAGCAGCGATTATATTTCAAATAATATACAACCAGAGGAAGATGATGTAGTGAAAAAAACTGAAGAACTAATAGAGATGTACCCAGGATATGTCACTATTGACGGCATCGTCGGCTGTGCCGAGGCCTGGCTGGAAAAGGAGCAGGGCTTAACCCCGCTTACCGACATCGGCGAGGATGAGCTTCCGTGGCTGTCAGACCCGATAATTAAACAGTACGCATATAAAATACGCGCTCTTAGGCTGAATAACGGAGACATGTTTATTATCATCGGCACCAATGACCTCGGCGATGATATTGAGCAATTTGAGGCTTTCGTGACAAAGCACGTGAATGATCTGGCGGAAAGCCTTGATGCCGAATCAGATATTACAATTGATCCCAGATACACAAGAATTGTTGTATCCAAAAGCCACATGTCTGAGATCTTAAATGCAATCATAAGTGCGAAACGGGGTTATTGGCCGGATTAATTCCACGAAAAACTCAGCCATCCCGATACATTGTTTTTGCAGCCCAACGCCAAAATAGTTGGGCTTTTCTTTTTAATTGATCCGGCATTTTTCCCGCGGATTGCTCTTAACTCGCTCTTGCAGCGCCGTATCGTAAGGAGTTATAATTATTTTTGTGCAGATACGGTTCTCCGTTGTATCACACCACGCGGCGCATTCGGGCGCCGTATTTATCACACCAAACATGGAGGATGCTTTGCATGCCGGACAGCCTCTTCTCTGCCGTCTGTCAATTCGCTCCCGTCGGCCTGATGGTGCTGGATTCCAATGCTCGGGTTGTCCATATCAATTCTTTTCTAAAATTAATGTTGTCGCTGTCCCCAAACGGCTATAAAGGAAAGCTTTTCGGCCACGCGCTCAGCTGCGCCTCAGTGACCGGCGCCGGCAGGTTATGCGGCGATACGCCGGCCTGCTCAAGCTGCTCCCTGCGCCGCGGCATCGCGGGCGCGCTGAAGCATGACCGACCCGTGCAGTATGCCACGGTGCATCACGCGTTCACAATAGACGGGATGCAGGTTCTCAAAACGATGCGGTTCAGCGCATCAGCCGTCAGCTTAAAGCAGGGCAAAAAGTGCGTACTGGTATGGCTGGCCGACATCACAAGGGAACTGCAGTATGAGCGCATACTCGCGCGCGAGCTGGACATGGACGCGGTAACGGATATCGTCAGCCCGCAAAACCTGATCGGCATCGTGGCGGAACTGATGCAAAAGTCCGGTCGGGACAGCAAGGCCTGCGTGGGCGTGGTGGCTCTGGAAGGGATAGGCGTGCCCAAAGCCAGCGGCGGCATGACGCGGGACGACGCGCTGCGGCGTTTTGCCGAAATCGCCCGCCAGTGCACCCGCAGGCAGGACATCATCGCCCCCACCGGCGACGGGTCATTTTTTTTCATATTCTCGGGAGTCGGTATTCACATCGCCGCTGCCATCACGCGGCGAATCCACGACACCATGACCGCCGTGTTCAGCGCCTACGGCGCAGGCGGCGTCAGCTTTTCCGCGGGTTTTAGGGAGCTGCAGGCGCCTGACCTGCCCGCCTTGACCAGCGCCGGCATGCTCCGCGCCGCGGAGCGCCAGCTGGAAGACGCCCGGCGCCGCGGCGGCAGCTTGTTTGTATCCCGTGAGCTGACGGCCCGGCTGCGCGACTGACCGGCCCGCATGATGCACAGCTTAACAAATCCTCTTATGTACTGCTGCTGTATTTCGTGAACAGGTAATTGTACAACCCCAGGTGACGGAGCTCGTCGGTGATGATCTCCGTCATCATGTTGACATGCCGCCGGCTGCGCATGGCGAACATCACTTTCCTGTATGTCGCAACGGCCTGCTGCTCACCCATCAGCGCGGCCGCAAGGCCGTCGGCATAGGATTCGGGCAGCGCCGCTTTCGCGGACTGGGCCGTATCAAGCTTCTCTCCGGTGATATCATAATAAATCTGTCTGAGCAGGCGGAAATGTTTCAGGTCGTCCCGGCGCATATCGTCGATGATCCCGCGCTCCGCGTCGGATGGGGCGGCCTTTGACATCATGTCGTAAAACGCCCGGACGTCCGCCTCGCTCTCCGCCGCCTGCTTTATCGTTATCAGAGCGGTCTCCAGATTCATATGCGCGTTATAAGGGTCTTCCCGCACCACCGGAGGCGCAGGCAGACCGCAGTCGGGTATGCGGCCCCGCATGTGATCCATCACCCACCGGGACCAGCTGTCAACGTATCCCCCGCCGGAGTATGCGTTGTAATCCATACTCATACCTCCCGTGTGACATCGGTCTGTTATATCATATGTTTTTTCCCATCAGAGGGTTTTCCCTCAGAATAAGCCTGTGAGCACAATAAGACTGCCGGCTGCATGGTTCACTGCAATAAAACACGGGCGCAGGATTTCGACACGATATTTTTTCATTGTCTTTTCTTGTCGGACAGGCTCCCAGAGCGTATAATGTCAGTAACACCATACCGGAGGCCGCCCATGAGCTATGTGACCCGCCTTGCTTCCCAGCTGGGCTATGCTGATCATACCGGTATTGCGTATGGCCGGACCAACGGAATCTATTTCAACGTCATATGTGCGCCGGACGGCTCTGCCGTCACGGTGCGCGCGTATATCCGGCCGCTTGAGAGCCTGACCTTCCGCGACATAGGGCGCGGCGAGGGCATTAACCTGCCACGCATCGACGCCTACGCCAAGGCGCGAAGCCGCGAATATCCCAACAGCGGCGCGCAGGCGGACGAACGCTCGGTGTGGATCGCGCTGGACGGCAAGTCCGTCCCCAAACCATCCCAGTCGGCGCAGTTTATCGCCGAATTCGCGCGGTTCCTCTCGGACCAGGGCTATGTGTCGTCGTGCGCAGAATGCCCCCGGACGCGGCAGCTCATCCATGCCGCTTGGGACAGTCAGGTGTTGGAGCTGTGCGACGCATGCCGGGACAAGCTGGGTGCCACCCCTGTCGGGCAGTTCGGCAAAAACCGCCTGCTGCGCGGGATACTGGGAGCGTTGGGCGGCGCGCTGATCGTGGCGGTGCTGTGGGCGCTGCTGCAGCCCGTCTGGCTTGCCGCGTCGCTGTGCGGCCTGGCGATGGCGTACATCGCTGCCCGGCGCGATCGGCCGTCAGGCGGATGGCGCGGCCGCGCCGAAGCCGTAACCGTCGCGGCGGTGCTCATCGTGATGCCGTTTTTGGCAGTTACGGGCGGTTATATCTTCATGCAATACCGCATGCTGATCAAGCAGGGCCTTAACGTCGCCTTTTTCACGCTGGTCGGCTCATACCTGACCTCTCTGTTCGGCGGCGGAGTGGGCGCCCTGTGGCTGCGTCTGGGCGTGGGCTGGCTGTTCTCCGCCTTGGGCGGGGTCGGGCTGGTCATGCGCCGGCGCCGGAATACCAATGTCAGCAATCCCGGTATTCACAAGCGCATCTGACACAGCTGAAACGCCGCGTACCTTTACTGTTGACCCAATAAAATGACCCGAAATCTGCTGCCGGGAGGCCGACATGCAACCACAAAAGCCCAAGCGCATCCATGTCATCACGCTCATCGCCCTGATTGCCGCGGAGGCGGCGCTGGTCATGCTCTACGTTGCCAGCCGGACCTCGGGATCCAGGCTGCTGTCCGAACTGTACGTCGCCGCCATACTGATATGCGCGATACTGCTCGCTTTCCTGCTGCTGACACGGGTGGGGCCGGTGCTGCTGTTTCACAGCGAGAAGAGCAAACTGATCGACCTCACGGCCGCAGAGGACGAATGTGCGGCCATCGAACCCGAAGGGCTGGCCCAGCGCATCACGGAAGCGCTGAAAAAAGACGGATTTATCGTATCGCAAACCTCAGTGCCGCTGAACGGTCGCGATGCGCTGCATGTCACCGTGGCCTCGTCCAAGACGTTCAGCCTGTTTTTCGACCGGATGTACCGGTATGTGATAATCACTGAAGATTTCCGAAAAACGCGCGACTTCGATACGCTGGGTCAGTACGCGCAAAGTCTCATCAACGCGGAGGGGCTTTCCGACGACGCGCGGGCGCGGAGCGGCTTCGCCACGGTGGTGGTGCTGCTGATGACGCGCGTTACGGAGCAGGTGCAGGCCGCCTGCCGCGAGGAAGCCGCCGTCGAAGGCCCGGCGTACCTTCCCGTCGCTTGCGATATGACCGCGGGCAAAGCCTATTACCTCGCGGGCAAAGCCCCGGGGTTGCTGGAATTCCGGTGCGCCCAGCGCATGATCAAAAAATACGTGGTGGGCAAAGCCAGGTAAGCCGTTTCTCTCAAATGTGGTGCAACAGCAAAGGCCGCTCCGGTTTCACGAAACGGCCTTTTCTCATGCCGCGGCTTAATCACTTTTCCAGGTTTTCCTCCGGCCGCTGGGAAACGTCTTCCCCGGCGGCCATGCCCGGCTGCCTGATCCCTGTCCTCAGGTTGCGCAACTATTCTGTCATACCGCGCCGGGTTTCGCAGATACTCATTATTCATCGATAATCCCGCTCGATTTCCAGTATCCGCTTATGCAGCGACTCGTTCACCGGAGTGGGCACGCCATGTTTTTTGCCCAGCGCGATCACCGTTCCGGCGAACAGCTCCACCTCGCTCTGCCGCCGCGCCTCCACATCCTGCTGCATCGACGGCTTGCCTTCCGGGCTCAGCGTGGCGATCAGCCGCATCCAGTCCTCAATATCCTGATCATCCAGCCGAATGCCTTCCTTCTTCGCGATGGCCATCACTTCGCGCATCGCGGCTATCGTCATGTCGCGCAACGGGCCCGGCTTTTGCAGCGCGCTGTAGCCGCCGCCGTAAGCCGCCAGCACCTGGTTCACACCCGCATTGAGCATGAATTTATTCCACAGCCGCCGCGGCATATCGTCAGCCAGTATATAGGGCACGCCTGCCGCATCAAAGAACGCCGCGACGCTTTGGGCTTTCCGTGACGGCGGGCCGGGCTGCATATCCCCAAACACCAGCCATCCTTTCTGCGTGAATCGCACGCTCTGCCCTTCGCGAACGGCGTCCATGCCCTGCGCCACGCACGCCAGCACCTTGTCCGCACCAAACCGCTCCGCCAGCATGGGCTCGCTCGCGATGCCGTTTAGCAGCGACAGTATCACAGTGTTTTCACCGACAGCGCCCGCCATGGTATCCATCGCGGCGATTAACCCCGGCTGCTTGACCGCGACCAGCACCAGGTCCGCCGGCTCAGCCTGCTCCGGCGTCACGTAGTCAAACGCGCACGGCTCGCCGTTGCAGTACACGCCCCCTTCTTTGTACCTGTCAATTCGCTGCTGGTCCGCCACAATCTTCAGAGAGCCTGCGGGCAGGGCCTGGCTCAGCTGATGCCCGAACAATATGCCGAGCGCCCCCAGCCCCACGATGGCCACTGTCTTTATCTCCATGATGCCCTCCGTTTATTTCCGTCCGTTCATTTTATCACTGTCATCGCTGCGCATCAACAGATGCACGCCGCGCCCGCCTGACTCCGCGCACTGCGCCTTAAGTATGTTTCGTGCGCTTTTCACCCATACTATACCATATTCCCCGGTCATACGCAGACGCTCAAGGGGAGTTTACTGACAACCGAAGGATGGGCTTTATGACTATTGTTTTCTGGATTGCCTACGCAATTTACCTGCTAATTCAGGTGTTTATAGCATACCGCTATGTCAGCACCGATAATAAATTGTATTTCAAATCCCTGTTGGTCTCCAACATCGTCTTTGCAGTTTATGTTTTGGCGGACGAGGCATTCGGCATCGGCGTGCCCTACCTCATCCGGTGCCTGGTCATCGTCGCGATGTTCCTGCACACATATTTCGGCTACTTCAAAGACCTTTACACCCGTTCGCAGATTTTTGACCGGTATCTGCATGTTTACGGGTGTTTCGCTTACGCGCTGTTTTTTTACTCGCTGTTCACGCGAATATTTAAGGCTTCCGTCTCTCCCGCGCCGTTTGCAGCGCTGATGGTGGCTTTCACGGGCATGGCCGCGGGCGGGGTGTTCGAAATCATCGAATACTTTATTGACAAGGGGATGCCGGTGAAAACACAGCGCAGCCTTAAAGATACCGACGTGGACCTTATATGCGACGCGATCGGCTCGGCGGCGGCCGGAATCGCGGCGTGGATTTTCATGCTGTAAGAACGCAGGCGGTCTGGCTGCAATAAAATGATGGCCGATAGACCCCGCATCTGATATACTGTCCTCAATGAGAATTTTTCCTGAAAGGGGAACAAACAATGGCAGCTGCTGAGAAAACGTTTGTCATGTTAAAACCCGACTGCATTAAACGAGGCCTGGTCGGCGAAGTGATTTCCCGGATTGAAAGAAAGGGATACCGGATCACGAACGCCAAAATGATGTGGCTGGATGAAGATTTGCTGCGGGTGCATTACGCCCACCTGGCGGACAAGCCCTTTTTCCCGGAGATACTCAGCTATATGATGTCCGGCCCGGTGCTGGCCATGATCGTGGAAGGCGAAAACGCTGTTACCGGCGTGCGCATTCTGATGGGCGCCACCAAGTTCGAGGAAGCGGCCGCAGGCACCATCCGCGGCGACTTCGCGATGAGCACGGGCGAAAACATCATCCACGGCAGCGACTCGCCGGAAAACGCCGAGGCGGAAATCAAGCGGTTTTTCGGATAGCATGTCCAGCAGAGCGGCGGATTCACCGCCGCTTTTCCATTCGTGTGTACATGATCGCTTCTCGCAGAAGCGCGGTCAGAATCCGGTGTAAAGGGATAGCCCATCGTCCGCGCTAATGCCGCTGATGCGCCAGAAGCCGTCTTCTTCCCGCACCGACAGCACCGCGCGGTATTTTCCGGCCGGGCCGGTGGACGTCTCTGTATTAACCGACAACGTATAAACCCGACGGTCTGGCGCCGGCTCCCTTACCTGCTCCACCGTGTACCCGCTCACCCAGGGGCTGGACAGGCCCGTCACCCAGTTCGGGGCGTTCTTCGACAGGCTTTCCACATACTTTTCGCGCAGGCTGACCGTCATCACGGCGTATTGCATCGCGGCACTGCGCTCAATCAGGCCGCGCGCCCATACGTCCACCGCCTGCTCAGGTCGGCAAACGCCCACCTCGTCCATCGCATCCATCAGCAGACGCACTTTAATGGCGTCGTCCCCTTCTTGCACCGCCACCGCCGGCACCGTGCATCCGGCCAGCAGCAGTGCGGCCAGCAGCCACAGCACTCCCCTCCTCATTGTCACCACACCCCCCTGATTAAGCCTATGCAGGAAAACGGCAGAAACGTATATTAAGCGTCAATTGATTCCCGCGCCTGTCTCACATATAATGAAGGTAACGTTATATCCTGGAGGATTTCCGCATGAACGAACAAAACAAAAAGACCCTGGGCGGGTTGTTTGTCAGCCTGACGGCGCTGCTGGCCGCCGCTGTCTATCTGCTGCTGGGCTTCACGGTGGGAGGCTGGCACATATACTGGGTGGTGTTTCTCGCCATACCCATCATGTCCATCATCGTGGACGCCATCGAAAGCCGTAAGGATATAGTCGCCAAGGTCACCGGCATTGTAGCCCTGTTGTGCGCCGTCATCTATATTCTGGTCGGTTTTTTGGCAGGCATCTGGCATCCTGCCTGGCTCATTTTCTTTGCAGTGCCCATCTCCGGCGTAATCACTCAGATATTTGCCAGGAGCAGCAATACGCCGCCGCAGGACCAGCAATAGTAAATCTTTTTGCAGGCCGGTGCTGAGGAATTATCGGCCTTTTTCTGGTACCCACAAATTTCCTTGTTAATTTAACCCATTCGCGTTGACCTTTCCGTAATATTTTCGTAATATTTGTAACATACGAGTCACAATTACTCGGCAACACATGAAACGGAGGTCAGTCATGAAAGGTTCACCCAAAAGAAAATGGTTTATGGTGCTCAGCGTCGCACTTGCCCTCACGGTCATGATTTCGATTGCACCGGTCGCGCACGCCGCGACGTACGATAGCTCCGGCAGCGTATGCTCCGCGGACATTGTGAAAGCCTGCAAGGCCGCCGGATGCCCGGTGTCGTCCGTTCAGGCGGCGTCTGTGCTGCGGGCCTGCAAAGGATACAATGTATCCTCTGCCGACGTGGCAGCCGCAGCGAAAGCCTGCAAAACCTCAGGCAGCGCCGTCAATTCGGCGAATATCGCGAACGTGCTGAAAGCCTGCAAGGCTTCGGGCTGCAGCGTCAATTCCGCCAACGTGGCCGCCATGCTGAAGGCCTGCAAGACGGCGGGCTGCAGCACCAGCGCAGCCAATATCTCCGCGCTGCTGAAGGCATGCCAGTCGTCCGGCGGCACCACCAGCGCATCGCAGGCGGCATCCTGCCTGCGGGCAATACGATAGCAGTTCGACCCCCCAATATCATAACCCCAGCAGGAGCGGCGTCCTCGCAGGCGCTGCTCCTGCGTTATCGCCCTTATCACTTGCGCCGACGAACCGCTTCGAATACAATAAAGTTAGTGGCAATAACTGGCAGGGCAAGGCGGCATTCGTTTAATTCATCCGAAACATGGCCACAATGGCAAAGGGTGGCTTTAACCTCTGGAATACTGTAGTATCAACATAAATGTCATCATGATGTAATGTCTCCGGTCTGACGGATGAGATCATGGGAGGTGTACCGATGCCAAGATCCAGGACAAACCCTCGCCGCGGTTTATACCATGCGCTGTGCAGCGCCGTAGGATTTTGGTCGCGCCTGAGCAACCGCACGCGCTTTATCGTGTTCTCCGGCGCGGGCGCGCTGATACTGGCGGCGGTGCTGCTTGCAGTGCTTCTGACCCGGCCTGACGCCGCTGCCGTCAGACAGGCCAGCGCAGAAGGGCTGCCCATGCCCGCCGGCACGCCCCAGGCAACGGCGACGCTCCAGCCCCTGCCCACGCCTCCTGAGCCCATCCCCACCACTCCGCCCGACAT
>JAAXZP010000355.1 GCA_012719815.1 Christensenellaceae bacterium | reverse complement strand
TTATAATATAATTCATTGGAACTTCGGGCGTTTAGGCAAATTTAAGCAGTCCGAGCGGGAGTGGATATGAGCAAAGGGCAAAAGAGTTTCGTAAAAGGAGCGGCCATACTGGGAATTGCCGGCCTCATCGTCAAGATTATCGGCGCCGTTTTCCGCATTCCGCTTAACAATATTATCGGTTCAGGCGGCATGGCCTACTATCATGTCGCATACCCCATCTACACCGCGCTTCTCGTGATCTCCACCGCCGGGCTGCCTACCGCGATATCGCGCATGGTGTCTGAGCGCGTGACCATCGGCGACTACCGGGGTGCGCACCGGGTGTTTCAAACCGCCTTCAAGTGGCTGTTTATCATCGGCGTGGCCACCACTGTGCTGATGCTCGCATTCTCCGGCCTTTACGCGCGCCTGAGCGCGTATCCGGACGCCGTGCCGGGGCTGCTGCTCCTGGCACCGTCGCTGTTTTTTGTGTCGATACTCTCCGCATACCGGGGGTATTTCCAGGGCCTGCAGATGATGTCGCCCACGGCCATCACGCAGCTCGTTGAACAGGTTATCAAGCTGGGAGCCGGGCTGCTGCTTGCGTGGCTCTGGCTGCCGCAGGGCGTGCAATACGGCGCGGCCGGCGCATTGCTGGGCATTTCAATCTCCGAGCTCTGCGCGCTGGTCGTTGTCATCATCATGTACAACAGGAAGAAACGCGAAATCAAGGACAACCGCCGGCGGAGCGCATCTTTTCCCGTCGCTTCCAGCAAAGCGCTGACCTCCGAGCTGTTCCGCATCGCCATTCCCATCATCATTGGCGGAAGCGTTATGCCGCTTGTAGCGGCGCTGGATACGCTGATGGTTAAAAACATCATGATATCCACGGGGTTCACTGAAAAGTTCGCGGAATCGAGCTATGGCGTTCTGTCCGGAGGGGTTAATTCCCTCATCAACATGCCAGCCGTGCTGTCGCAGGCGCTGTGCATGAGCCTTGTGCCGGCCATCTCCGAAGCCCGCATACAGAATAAACCCGGCATGGTCAGCGGACGATCCGCCATGGGTTTCAAGCTGGCGCTGCTGGTGGGCCTTCCGAGCGCCGTCGGCATGTACATACTGGCTGAACCCATCATGAGGCTGCTATATTCGTCCGGCTACACGCAGGAAGAGCTGCTGCTGGGCGGTCAGCTTCTGCGCATACTCGCGATAGGCATACTGTTCCTGTCGCTGGTCCAGACGATGACGGGCATACTGCAGGGCGCAGGGCATCAGAACAGGCCGGTGAGCAACCTGATGATTGGCGCAGCCGTCAAGGTGGTGCTCAGCTTCCTGCTCATCCGCAACCCTGATCTCAACGTACGGGGCGCGGCCATCGGCACAGCTGTGTGCTACGGCATCGCCGCCGTGCTGGACGTAATATCCGTCGTGCGGCGCACCAAGCCGGATATCCGTTTCCTGTCCGGCTTTGTCGCGCCCATCATATCCACCGCCGCCATGGGGGCAGCGACGTATTTTCTCTATCAGCGGCTTTCCGCCAGCCATGGTAACACGCCGTCCGTTCTGGTTACAATATTGGCAGCGTTGCTGGTGTACGTCGTGATGCTGTTCCTCACCGGCGCTTTAAGGCGCGAGGACATGGAATACATTCCGGGCGGCGGAAAGATCACCCGGCTGATGACCAGGCTTAAACTATGGAGACAATGAGATGAACATCACAATCGCCAACATGAAGCCGGACGGCAGTATCAGCGAAGAGGTTTTGAGGGCAGCCAGGGAAGCGTCCGCCGTTGTGCTGCAGACGTCGCTGGGCGGGGCGGTGCAGCCGAGCTTTGCTTACGAGACGCTGGACAAGCTTTATGAGCAGGCAGAAGATTTCGATATGCTGATAGAAAGCGCCTGCGATTTTATGCTGCGCGACGGCCTTATGTTCGTGGCGCTGGGCGACCTTGCCCACAACCGCATTGCCGGGGCGCTGGCCCGGCGCGTACGGTCAGCGGGCGGCCATGTGCGCGTGATTCCGGACGGCTGCCCGGCTCTGGGCGCAGCATTGGCGGAAGGGCTGCTGGACGGCAGCGCGGGCGTGTGCATGCATACGGCGTCCACTTTTACGCGCGTGGAAGACACCAGCCAGGTGCTGGTCATCAACGAAATTGACAACGCCTTTAAGGCATCGGATTTAAAGCTTCGCCTCATGTCTTGGTACGACGACAAATACCCGGTGCTGCTGGTGGATACGCGCAGCGGCAAATGTGAAAACATTTTGCTTTGTCAGCTTGACGGCGCGCTTTCCTATGGTTATTATACTAGCGTGGTAATTGCTCCCTGCGCCCTGGCGCGCAAGAAACGCTTCACATTCGCCGCCCTGCTGGATGTGATGGCGCGCCTCAGGTCGCGGCACGGCTGTCCTTGGGACAAGGAGCAGACGCACGAGAGCTTAAAGCGCTACCTGATCGAAGAAGGATACGA
>JAAXZP010000354.1 GCA_012719815.1 Christensenellaceae bacterium | reverse complement strand
TCGCCACGTCTTCCCTGTTCAGCACATGGTACGTCTTGCCCTGCACGTCGGCGCACATCTGCGGCCACACCTGGGACTTCGCACCCCCGCCGATAATCCGAACGGTGTCCAGTTTGTATTCCGGATACAGCCTCTCGATGCTGCGTATGGCCAGCGAGAAATCGTAAGTAAAGCTCTCCAGCAACGCGCGGTAGAAATGCTCCTTCTTATGGCTCCAGTCATAGCCCATCCACAGCCCTCTCAGAACCCCGTCCAGCGGCATGCTGCTTCCGCCCAGCAGGCCCAGCGCCATCACGCCGTTGCACCCCGGCGGAATCTGCGCGATTTTTTCCTCCATCTCGGCAAACATCTCTTTGGTGCTGATGCCTTCATGCCTGACAAACGTGTTCATGAACCAGTCAAGCGTTATGCCCGAGCCCGCCACAAAATGCGTCGCAAAGAACTCGCCCGGCACCGCCGAGGGTATCACGTCCAGACGCCTTTCCTCAAAGTCGGGGCGGTATTCCTCCACGCAGCAGCTTATCTCGCCGTACGACGACGCTTCAAATATCATGTCGCCCGGCGTGACAATCGCCGCACCCAGGCAGCCGGCCGGCTTGTCCCCCGCGCCCGATACCAGCGGGATGCCCGCCTTGAGCCCGGTCTCCTGCGCGCTGCTTTCCGACAGGTAGCCGCAGATGTCATTGGAATTGACGATTCTCGGCAGGTATTTCTGATCCAGCCCAATGGCGTCGCATATTTCGTCGGACCATTTGTCCTTCCTCACATCCGCCAGTCCGGTCCACTGCGTAAACGTGCGGTCTATCACAGCGTCTTCTATCGGCAGATTCCCGAGTTTGCCAATCACATAGCCCGATATCATCAGATACTTGGCGATTTTTTTGCTCTCTTCCGGGAACTCCGACTTGAACCACTCATATTTCGGCGCCATCTGCGGGAAGTTCGTTCCGCTGATCCCCAGAAACTGATCCTTCAGCTGCGCCATCTGGCGCTCGGCGTAAGGCATATACCGGCTGTCCAGGGAGCAGGACCATGTCGTGATATCATTCCAGTGTTCGTCAACGCCCATAAAGCCCGACATCTGCCCGGTAAACGCCATGGCTTCGATATTCTTTGCCCTGTCACCAAGCACCGCGGTCACTTTCTTTATGCACGCAAGAACGGATGCAAACAGCTCTTCGCCCTTTTGTATAAACACACCCGGGCTGGGACGGTAGTCTTTGACGGGCTCAATTTCCACGGCAATGCATTCGCTGTCCGTATTGTAAACACCCACCTTGATAAAGCTCGTCCCCAGGTCTACAGCCATGAGCAATACGTCTTTCATTGCCTTGCCTCCTTCAAAAAGATCTTATGCCGATTGTGTCCCGCAATCCTCTCAGGACACAACCAGTCAATCCTGGATTATCTCAATCTCCACACCGTTCGGGTCAACAATCAGCATCACGACCATCCCGCCAAGCTGCTCAATGGCAGTCGGTTTCAAATTAAAACCATATCCCGCCTTTTCACAGCGCGCCTCAACTTCTTTGATGTCGTCAACACGCAGAGCGATATGGCGATAGATGCCTGTGTCGGTATTGCCTGCCTGAATGCGTTTTTGTTCTGTTTTATACTCAATGAGCTCAAGTTTAGCGCCCGGCAGCTGATATAAGTGGAGCGCGGGTCCCCAAGCCGGCCGTATTGACATGGCTCAAGCCAGGCACTATCTCATAGAAAACAACACTCTCATGAATACTGTAACAATTGATAGTCATATGGTCAATGGCTGTCATTTGGCCAAAACTGTGGACCACCTGAAGC
>JAAXZP010000353.1 GCA_012719815.1 Christensenellaceae bacterium | reverse complement strand
CCTTTCAAGTATACATTGAGGGATGGTTTATTCTATGAAAGTTGCACTTGTAACGTTCAGGTTCACAGAAATTGCGTGCATACTTTCAGCGGCCGGCGCAAGGCCAATTGGACGGCAAAAAAAAGAATGCGCGTCGGCATTCCAAAAGGTCATTTCCAAAAGGATATATGGGAAATGAAGGAATGTATTATCGTCTGCAGCGGCAGTTCTCGCCGCAGGAGCAGCCGCATCCGCTGCCGAAACCGACGCAGCTAAACAGCAGCAGGGGCAATATGTTGCTCATTCCGCCAAAACTATCCCTGCGCCCGTCGCCGTCGCTGCAATTTCCGCCAAGTCCGCCGCCGAAAAACAGCAGCAATGGCCAAAGTCCGCTCATGTTTAAGCCCTCCTTTTTCAAATTTATTCATGATTTACTATATGCCCATATGGGAATATGTGTGCTGCCGTCATGCTTTTCAGCGCACAAAATAGATATATAGCAGAGGGGAGCGGCACTGGTATGGACATGTGCGAGGTTTTCAAAGCGCTGGGCGAAGCGACGCGCCTGAGGATTATGGCGCTGCTGTCGCAGCAGGAGCTGTGCGTCTGCGTCATTTGCAAGGCGCTGTGCATACCGCAGCCCACGGCGTCCAAGCATTTAAACCGGCTGCGGATGTCCGGGCTCATTCGGTGCCGGCGGCTGTCGCAGTGGTGCTATTACCGCATCAGCGACACATTCGCCGCCACGCCGCTCTTTAGCTGCCTGAAAAAGCTGTGGGAGGAAGACAGCCAGTACGCGGGCGACCTGAAACGGCTGCAGGCGCTGCTGGATTCCTGCGCGTGCAAAGAGCAGATGCTGCGTCACGACTGATAACGCCGTTCATCGACAAAGAGCGTTCACATCGTGTTCAAATACCGTTAACTTGACTTTGCGAAGGCGTATCTCTACAATGAAAGCATCAAATAAAAGAGGTACGCGCATGAGAAGAATCATCGCGGTCATATCGGCGCTGTGCGCTATGGCGCTGCTGGCCGCCTGCGGCGCTCAAAGCAATACACGGCCGGCTGCCGGGGAAAGCCCTTCTGCGCCGCCTTCCGCAGAGGCGGATTATACCGGTACCGACTTTTCGGGGCACTGGGCGGTATCCCAGGCCTTTGATTCGGAAGGGGCGGAGGTGTCCGCCGACAGGCTGGCGGAGCTGGGCTTTATGCTGGAGCTGCTGCCGGACGGAACCTATTTCGTGTACGACGCGAAGGGCGAGGTACTGGGGCCGGGCAGCTATAAGGTGGAAAAGGATATCATGATACTCGAGGCGAAAGGCGTGCAGACGATCTATACCGTCATCGACGCCAATACGCTGCGCGGCGCTACGGCAGACGGCTGCGTCACCATACTGACCCGCCAGCCCGAGCCCGAGCCGACGCCGGATGAGCCGGAGCCGGAGGACATGTCTGAAGGCGAGGATATGACCGGCGAAGCGGAGGAAGAGGAAGAGGATATCGACATCCCGGAAGAGGATGTATCGGAAGAGAACGGCTCGCCTGCCTCTCCTTCGACGGAGGCCGCTTTACCCTGGACATCCGCCTGATGGCGGGTTTTTATGGGCGCGGCAGACTGAAAGGGTGCGCTTTTTTCTGCCCGTCGGCACTTTCTGATTATTCTTAATATCATTCTAAATAATTTGGCTGTTCCTCATGTCGGATTGTTCCGATATATGTATTGGAGGAAAGCATGAGAGAAGTAGTCGAAAAAAGATGGGATGAGCTCCCTGCGATTTGGCACAGCTTTTATGACGGGAACCCCACGGCAACAACGTTTCAGACGTACGAGTTTCACACGTTCACCGGTAAAGGCAAGCCGTACCAGAAAGACCTGTTTCGCCTGATCGGGGTTCGCGAATGGAACCTGGTGCTGTACCGTGACGGAGAGGCCGTTGCCATCGCGCCGCTGCTATTGAAGAAAAGGCGGGGCCGCCTAATTGTCTATTTAAGAGGGCATTTTACCGTCGCCGATCAGATTGACTTCATCTATGCTAACTGGAGCTACGACGATTTCAAGTTCCTGATGGATTACATCCGGGAAAAGCTGGGCAACGCTTCTTTTTTCCTGGACAGGATATCGGAAAGGACGGTCACCTGCCAATACTTGAAACAGTATTTTGCGGGCAAACACATAGAAGAGTACGACTGTTTTTCCATACCCGTCCCCGAAAATTACGACGAGTGGTGGAACAGCCTGAGCAGGTCGACCAGGCGGAGCATCGTCAAGCATCGCAACCGTTTGGAGCGCAGCAATCTTGACTGCTCTTTCCGCTATATTTATGGCGAAGAATTAAGCCGCTCTTTATGCCGCCAGTTTATGTGGGTGTATGCCGACCGTTTTCTGGTCAAAAATCGCTTCAACCTGGGGCTGCTGCGCAGGCCCGTCATATGGGCGCTCAGGGCTTATTTGATGCGCGACCAGATGACGCGCTGGATGTGCCGGAAGGACGGCAATTTCCATGTGGTGATGCATATTGGCGACGAAATTGCCTGCTTTCTCAGCGGTCTGATATTTAAGGACAAGCGCCTGATGATCGAGCGGATGAAAATCAACACCAAATTCGCCTGGTGCAGCCCCGGATATTTGATGGTCAGCGAACTCATGCGCTATGCGATTGAGCAGAACAGGGCGGGCACGATGGACATCAGGGAACTGGACCTGTCTCAGGGCGGGGAAAACGGCATGGAGTATAAGCGTGCCCTCGGCGGGCAGGTGTATCATAACTATGTGTTCTACGATTAACCAGCCTATGAAATATCAAGGGGAAGTCAAGACGGCTTCCCTTTAATAATGCCGGGAACATTAAAAAAAGGCGTGCACGCCGGTTAGCGGTACGCCTTTTAGCAAACCCTTCGTCAGAACACGCGGAACCCGCAGATGAACATGCGCTTGCACCAGTTGGAGGTGTAAGAGCGCCTTACCACCTTGCCGTTGCTGGACGACGCGTCGATCATCATGCCGCCGCCGGCGATGATGCCCACGTGCCCCTTGAATACGATGATGTCGCCTTTCTTTAAGTCCTTGATGTTCTTGATCTTGGTGTACTTGTTGGATTTCGCCCAGCCGTGGGACGTCATGTAGCCCTGCTTGACGCCCACCTTATTCAGGCACCAGTACACGAAGCCGGAGCAGTCGAACTTGTCGGGGCCTTTCGCGCCGCGCACGTATCTGCAGCCCAGCTTGGACTTGGCCACTTCGACGAACGAGGAAGCGTTGGCGCCGGTGATGTTGACGCCGGTTGACTTTTTGGCCTTGCCGGACGTCAGCAGCGCCATCGTCTTTTTGCCCACCTTGCCGTCCACTTTCAGACCGTTGTTGTGCTGGAAGCTGCGCACAGCGCTATCGGTGGTGGAGCCGAAATAGCCTGTCACCTTGGACATGTAGCCCAGCTTTTTCAGCAACTGCTGCACCTTTTCCACGTCCGCGCCTTCCGCGCCGATGGAGAGCGCGTTGCCCTGGGCGTCCTTGGACATCAGCGCCGCTTTGGTGGCCGGCCCGATATAACCGTCCGCCACCAGGCCGCTGTTCTCCTGGAAGCGCTTCACTGCGGCTCTGGTATCCGGGCCGAATTTGCCGTCCGGCGTGGTAGTGAGATACCCCAGATCCTTAAGCCGCTGCTGGAAAGTCAGAATTTCGGGGCTCTCGTCGCCGTAGGAAAACGCATTGGATACCGCGTCCTCGGAATACAGCATCTCGCGCACGGCCTTGGTCACTTTGCCGTCTTCCGGAAGATCGTTCAGCTTCTGGAACTTTTTGACGGCCCGCTCGGTATCATCACCGAAATAGCCCGTCACTTTGGAGATGTAGCCCAGTTCGTACAGACGTTCCTGTATATCCCGCACATCGTCGTTTTCGGTACCGATGGCGATGGTGTATTCCTGAGCGTCGGGGGAATTGAGCGCATCAAGCGTCGCCTTATCCACAGTGCCCGTCACCGGCAGGCCGGCCTGCTGCTGGAAATGTTCCACCGCGATGCGGGTGGATTCGGAGAAATTGCCGTCCGGATCGTCCTCGTCCATGTAGCCCAGCTCCATCAGGCGAGCTTGGACGTCCGCCACCACGTCTGCGGAGACGCCTTCGCTGAGGAGAGCTCAGCATAGGGCGGCAGGGCCAGCGTCAGCGAAGCGGCGACATGCTCCGCATTTACGGGCAGGAGCGGCAATTCAGCGCCCGGGGCGGATGCCACTTCTTCCTTCTTGCCGGTCAGCAGCAGCGGCAAAGCCACCGCCAGCGCGCCCACCACGACCGCAGCCGCTATAATTAACGCGAAACGCCGCCTGTCGCGCACGCGCACGCGCCGGTGACGATAAGCCCGGCGCGAAGACGCGGCCGAACGATGAGAGATGGAGGGAGAGTAAGACGACACTCTGGTGATCGCAGGCATGCGCCTGGCGGGCCGGCGCGCAAACAGGCTGCGCACCGAATCGCCGATATTGCGGAATAACCTACCTATGTCTTTGAATAATCTTTTCATTCGTGATTCCTTCTTCCGCAGCCGGCGGGTACAAGTGCGTTCCGGCTGCTGCTGGGAGAACCGGCCAAAACGGCCGCTTTGTCATTTGGGATGCTCAAATTATATCAAAAAAGAAGTAAAAGCGCAACACTTTTGTAACATTTATGCCGGAGGGCCGGCTCATTTCACAGGGACGATTTCATAATCCTGGGTTCCCAGCCCGTATTGTTCCAGCTTTTCCAGCTGTATGAACGGGTTTTTGCCGTGGATGCGCTCAAACAGATGGCCGGATTCGCCCGGTTCCGTCCATTCGGGCGCGCTGTCCGGAATGTAATTTTCCACCTTGATGGCGTCGAGACAGGCGCGCTCCACCGCTACCAGGTCCCGCGAGGCCATCACGCCGATATCGGGCACCACCGAAGGGGTGGAGATGCCCCAGCAGTCGCAGATCACGGTGATGTTGGTCAGGAAGTTGATGTAGAACACCCGGCCGGGCTCAAACGTAGCCAGCACCGTTTTGGTTGCCAGCGCCATGCCTTCCTGAAAATCGGTGTAGTTGTGGTCGTCCAGCGACAGAGCGCCGGTGGGGCACACCTTGACGCAGTGCTGGCAGGTGGTGCAGTTGTGGTAGGACACCTCATAGCGCCCGTCGTCGGTAAAACTGTTGGCGTCATGGTTGCAGCTGGTGATGCACGCCCTGCAGTGGCTGCAGGCGCTCTCGTTCCAGACAAGGCCTCCCTCCAGCGAGTGGATCTGGTTGCGCGTCCGGTCGGTAACGCAGCCCATCGCGATGTTCTTGCACGCGCCGCCGTAGCCGCACGAGCCGTGGCCTTTTACGTGCGAGAGGTCGATCAGCGCCTCGGCGTCGTGGATGTACCCGCCGATGTCCACGTTCTGAAGCGTGCGGAAATCGACGTGCTTCTCGTAGAAGTATTTGTCCATCACGCCGCACACCGGCACGATGGGCACGCCCAGAAACTCCTCGGTATAGCCGCGCACGCGCGCCCCCTGCGTGGTCTGGTCGGTGATAAACGGCTTGGCGCCGTACTCCTTGAGCTTGTCGATCAGTATTTTGACAAACAGCGGATGAATCGTCGTGTAGCCGATCTCGCGGCCCAGGTGCATTTTGACGGCGGTCCATTTGTCGGCAACGGCGTCCTTGATATCCATCTCGTCAATCAGCCGTGCGAAGCGGCGCGGCAGCGTTTCCTCAGGGTCGTATCCGTTGAACCGAACTGATGCGAACAACACCTCAGAAGCCATATTCATCCTCCCGTTTTCAATAGTGTTTTTCAATTATACATTTTAGTCGCCTTTATCACAAGCTTTTCAAGCTGCTGTCCGCAGGATTTTATGGAATAATAAGCTAATGCCTGATACAATAGCTGTATTGGTATTGAGAGAATAATACCAGCAAAGGAAAAATGCAGCTAAAAAAGCTTATTCTATGGAGCATAAGAACGCTAGTGACAGCGCTGTGCGTCATGCTGGCATTGCCCTGCCTGCCGGCCAGCTCCGCGCAGGCGGCGTTGGCGGGCGACGTCGACGGCGACGGCGCGGTGTCTGCTGCGGATTATACGCTGCTGCGCCTGCACCTGCTGGGCAAAATGACGCTGGCGGGCGCCGGCCTGAGCGCGGCGGATATGGACGGCAGCGGCGCGCTCACCGTCAACGATTATGTTTGGATGCGCCTTTTAATATCCTGCGCATCTCCGGTTCCGGCTCTCCGCCGCTGAAAGGGTATGTCATCGGCCTTGACCCCGGTCATCAGGCTGAAGGAAACGACTCTCTGGAGCCCAATACGCCGGGCAGCAGCGTGATGATAAGGAAAGCGTCCGGCGGCACACAGGGGGGTATACGCGCGTGCCGGAATACGTGGTAAGCCTACAGGTTGGATGTGGATATCTCCAACGCTGAGCGAGCGCAGATGATGAACGCAGCGATGGTGGACTGCAGGCTGCGCATCCATGCGGACGGTAACGACAACCCGGCTGTGCACGGCGTCAGCATGCTGGCGCCTGCGCGGGGCACGATGAACACGACGGACGCCAGTGCGCAGGTTGCCAGCCTGGAACTGGCAAATGCGCTGCTTGCCCCTGTGGTTGCCGCTACCGGGACGAAGAAAAACGGCGTGGCGCTCCGGTCGGACCAGACAGGCTTTACCTGGTCGGCCGTGCCGGTGTGCACCGTCGAAATAGGCTACATGACTAACGAGCGGGAGGACTGGCTGCTTGTTACCAACGACTACCAGGACAAAATCTTGGATGGTCTCGCCCAGGGTTTTGTAAACTATTTTAAGTAGGGTGCTTGGTTATGCAGCGGGCTGCTTTGAGGTATAATCTGGAATATGTTGATATGATGTCGGAGGAGAATGCTGCGAAGCCATCGGCCCGCAGCCAAAACGGCAGGCTTGCTGCTGACGTGATAAGGGGAGAACCATTTGAACGATCCGCTTGTTTGGCAGATACTGCTTCAGCTTATACTGATACTGATCAACGCGTTCTTTTCCTGCAGCGAAATCGCCATCATCGCGATCAACGACGCGAAACTGCGGCGCATGGCCGAATCCGGGGAAAAACGCGCGGTGGCGCTCGCCAGGCTGGTAAAGCAGCCCGCGCGGTTTCTCGCCACTATCCAGGTGGGCATCACGCTGGCGGGTTTTCTGGGCAGCGCGTTCGCGGCGGAAAACTTTGCGGACAGAATCACGGCGGCGCTGGCCAGTGCCGGGGCCAGAATGGACCCGGGCGCGCTGCACACCCTGATACTCATTGCCATCACGCTGATACTGTCGTACTTCACGCTGGTGCTGGGGGAACTGGTGCCCAAGCGCATCGCGATGAAAAAGCCGGAGCCCATCGCGCTGGCCGTGGCGCACGTCATCTATTTCTTTTCCAAGATAGCCACGCCTTTAGTCTGGCTGCTCACCGCGTCCACCAACGGCTTGCTGCGCCTGTTGCGTATCAACCCGCAGGCCGAGGAAAACCAGGTGACGGAGGAAGAAATCCGCATCATGGTTGATTTGGGCGAGGAAAAAGGCGCCATCGCCCGCGAGGAAGGGGAGATGATCGACAATGTGCTGGAACTGTCGGAAAAGACCGCAGTGGAGCTGATGACGCCGCGCACCGACCTTGAGGTGCTCTGGCTGGAAGACCCGCCCGAGAAATGGGAGGAGACGATATTTTCCACCAACCATTCGCGCTATCCGGTATGAGGCGAGGACATGGACGAAGTCGTGGGCGTTCTGCATGTGCGCGACTACTTTAAAAACCTGCGCGACAAAAAGCCGGTATCGCTTAAGGATTTGCTGCGGCCCGCATACCTCGTGCCCGAAACGGTGCCTGCCGACATACTGCTGCGCGAGATGAAGCTCAACAAACCGCACATGGCAATAGTCGTGGACGAATACGGCGGCACCAGCGGCGTCGTCACGTTGGAAGATCTGCTGGAGGAGATCGTCGGCGATATTGAGGACGAGCACGACGACGAAGGGCCGGACATCGTGCCGCTCGGGGGCGGGCGCTGGCGCGCGCGCGGCTCCACGGATTTGGCGTCGCTGTCCGAAGCGGTGGGCTTTGATCTGCCCGAGGGCGATTACGATACGCTGGGCGGGCTCATCTATTCGCGGCTGACCAGCATACCGGAAGACGGCGCTCACCCCGCGGTGGACATCGCGGGGCTGCACATCCGCGTGGAAGAGCTGGCAGACCATCGAGTGGAATGGGCGGAATTCGTCAAAAAGACGGCTCAGCCGGATGAAGACAAGCAATAATGAATATATAATGATATATAATATATGAGTTATGTGTTTATATATG
>JAAXZP010000352.1 GCA_012719815.1 Christensenellaceae bacterium | reverse complement strand
GCTCATACCATTCCTTGCTGATGCCGGACGCCTTCTTCATGCCGTATTCGTCGCCCAGTTCTTTCTTGGTCTTGATTTCCGTATTGATATCCGTGGTCAGCTGACCTTTGGCGTCGAAGTTGACCTTGGACTGAGTCGAATCGATCTTGACGTTCAATATCTTGCCGTCAGCGTCCAGCGTCACCGCCGCGGAGACAATGTCCGCCTGAGCGAGAGCTTCCGCGTCCGCCGTTGCGCTGGTGGACTTCGCGATGCTGATCACAGAGCCAAGGCCGGTCTTGACAGCCGCGCCTCCCGCAGCCGGCTCTTCCGCAGGCTCAGAGGCAGCCGGAGCTTCCGTGGAAGGCTGTGCCGGCGTCTCTTGGGGCGCTTTGGTGCCGCAGCCCGACAGGACCAGCGCCAGCGCCATTACCGATATCAATACCATCAATAGTAGCTTCTTCATGAACTTCCTCCCCAGAAAAATTATATACTATTTTCTCCAAATGACGCCGCATTATGTGTGCGGCTCTGTTCGATTGCACGATTATATCATTATCAGGAAAGACTTGCAATAACAAATACATGAAAATAAAGATAATTTTTGAGAATTCATATAGGTTTGTTAGATAATTTATGTTATTTAAGCCAATCCATAAGATAGCGGGAATAATTCTTGATCAATTTGTGAAAAATCGAGCATTTACATTTCGGAATGATTCTGATAGTATTAAACAAGCTGAAAAACATCTGTTAATGGGGCGTTTATTGTTTATTTAAGGAATATGGGCGAAAGCAAAGCTCTGTTTATAAGAGGCTTTTTTCAGGTGGCGGATCCCAAGATATGGGTGGCGTCCACCGTACCGATGGTGGTGGCTGCGGCGGTGGCCTGGTCGCTGGGCGGCGGCGCCAAACCTTTAAGCCCGCTCTGGTTCGTGATCGCGATGCTGGGCGTTTTTTTAGTGGAAATCGCCAAGAACGCGCTCAACGAGGTGGTGGACTACCAGTCCGGCGTGGATCCCGGCGTGGACGATGAGCACCGGACGCCGTTTTCCGGCGGCAAGAAATCCATCGTGGAGGGGAAACTCACGCTCACCCAATGCCTGTATATCGCGATCGCCTGTTTTGCGGCGGCTGCAGTGATCGGCCTTGCGCTGACGGTTTTCGTGGAGCCCCGCATATTCTTTGTAGGCCTGGCGGGTTTTGTGCTGGCCATCATATACAGCCTGCCGCCTTTTAAGCTCTGCTACCGCGGGCTGGGCGAAATCGCGGTGGGGCTGACATTCGGCCCGGTCATCGTAATGGGCATATATGTGCTGATTACCGGCCGTTTTGCCTGGCTGCCTTTGCTGGTGTCGCTGCCGCTGGCGTTTCTTATTGCCAACGTGCTGTGGATCAACCAGTATCCGGACTACGAGGTGGATAAGGCGCACGGCAAGAAGAACTGGGTGGTCCGGCTGGGGAAGAGAAAGTCTGTTGTCGTCTATGCGGCGCTGTTTGCGCTGGCCTATCTCAGCGTAGTCGCCGTCACCGTGTATGCGCGCAATTGGATCTGGCTGCTGCCTCTGGCAACGGCACCATTGGCAGTCAGTGCGGTTAAAAACTGCCGTATGAATTATGATAATATTGGGCGTCTGGTGCGCTCTAACGCGGCCACAGTGCTGATCTACCAGTTTGTTGGTTTAGCGCTTGTCGTCTGCGCCGTGCTGGATGGTTTTGCAATATAAGTATGGAGGAGAGCAATGGCAAAAAGAATTGTCATCGTGGGTGCCGGATATGCCGGCGTGGAAGCGGCATTAAAGCTTTACAAGAAGGGGAGAAAAGACGACATCTAGATCACCCTTATCGACCGAAACCCCTATCACACACTGCTCACGGAGATCCATGAGGTGGCGGGAAACAGGGTATCGGAAGATTCGGTGAAGGTGCCTTTGGCCGATATTTTCAAGCACACGAGCGTCAACGTGGTGCTGGACAATATCGAGAAATTCGATTTTGAGAACAAGCGGGTGGCTTCCGCTGTGCATGAATACCCCTATGATTACCTGATACTGGCCATTGGCTCTACACCCAATTATTTCGGAATTCCCGGCCTTGAGGAGCACGGTTTCCCGCTATGGTCCGCAGACGACGCGGTGCGCATTCGCGACCATATCGAGCGCTGCTTCTATCTGGCGGCGTCGGAACCGGACGAGGAGCGCCGCCGCAGGCTGCTGACGTTCATGGTGGGAGGCGCGGGCTTTACGGGCGTCGAAATGATCGGCGAGCTCGGCCAGTGGGTGAAAAAGCTCTGCCGCCAGCATAATATCCCGCGCAGCGAGGTGCGCCTTGTGCTGGTGGATATGCTGGACTGCGTGCTGAGCAACCTCTGCGACAAGAACAGCCACAGGGCCCACGAATACATGGAGAAAAAGCTCGGCATCGAGATCATTCTCTCCACCGCTGTCAAGAACGTAACGGCGGACTCGGTGGAACTGGGCAACGGCGAGACGATCGGCACGTACACGCTGATCTGGGCTGCCGGCGTGCGCGCTTCCAACGACGTGGAGAACATGGACGTGGAAAAGGGCAGCTGCCGCCGCCTGAGCGTGGACGAATACTGCCGCACCAAATACGAGAACGTGTATGCCATTGGCGACGTGGGCGCGCTGCTGGACAAGAAGGGCAAGCCCTTTCCAGCGATGGTGGAAACGGCGCTGCAGACGGCGGAAGGCGCCGCGCACAACATACTGGCGTCCATACGCGGCCAGGAGCCAAAGCCCGTCGAGGTGAAGCTGCACGGCGTGATGGTATGCATCGGCAACTACTTTGCGGTGGCCGACCTGATGGGCATAAAGCCCGGCCGCTGGATATCGCTGATCATGAAATACCTCGTCAACATGCACTACCTGAACGGCATACTAGGCATTAAGGGCGTGTGGCACTACCTTCATGACGAGATACTGGAGCGCCGCCAGCATAAGCGGTTCCTGCAGCGTAATTACACCAAGAAGGTACAGGCATGGTGGCTGGTGCCGCTCAGGCTGTACCTTGGCTGGGCATGGTTTTACGAAGGGTTGAAGAAGATTCTGGAAGGCTGGATGACTTCGCCGAAGCTCGCTACCTTCCTGGGATATGCGGATGCGGCATCGACGGCCACCGGCGCGGATGCGGCCGCAACGGCGACGGGAGCCGCGGCGGATGCGGCTGCAACGGCGACGGGCGCTGTGGCGGAAACCGTCCAAAAGCTTATCAACATCGATTGGGGCTGGCTGGGCATCTTCCTGGATAAGGCGGAAACCGGCACCATGACGTTCCGTATCAAGTTCATCCTTGTGGACTGGATTGTAAATGGCTGGGTGCTGGCCACAGACGGCTGGGCGATGTTCTTCCAGGTATTCATCGTGATACTTGAGATACTTGTGGGCCTTGCGATATTCTCCGGTCTGTTCACATTTGCCGCATCGGTGGTTTCGCTGGGTCTGCTCGCAATGTTCATGACCACCACCGGCATGTACGACACCACCTGGTGGATGCTGTTCGCGGCAATCGCGACCGCGGCGGGCGCCGGCCGGGCGTTTGGTCTGGATCACTGGGTGCTGCCGTATCTCGGCAGGGTCTGGGATGCGACCAAAAAGAGAGGCCGGCTCACGCTGTTCTTCGGCAACAACCGTCTGCCGAAGGTCAAATAGACCGGGAGGATAATTGTGTGGGATAATTTGCCCGCTTTAAAGGCGGAACTGGATGCGTTTGAGCAGGTGATGCTGGAGCAGTTCCGCTCGCACAGGAATATCAATGCGTATCTGGACGACCTGTCCCGGGATATCATATTAAGCGGCGGCAAGCGTCTTCGCCCTGCGATGACCATCGCATCGGCGATGCTGGGCCAGTACGAACGCGACAAGGTTCTGGGCAGCGCCGTGAGCATCGAGCTTTTGCATACGGCCACGCTGGTGCACGACGACATCATCGACAACTCGCCGCTTCGGCGCAACAAGCCCACCGTCTACGCCCGCGAAGGCGTTGTGACGGCGGTGTTTACCGGCGACTATCTCCTGGTCAAATCGCTGCTGGCTCTGGCGGCGACGGATATACCGCAGGAGCACATGGTGCGGCTTGCCCAGGCCGTGGAAGCGGTCTGCGTGGGCGAGGTGGAGCAATACCACGGGCGCGGGCGCATGCCCAGCTTCAAGACGTACCTGTCGCGCATCAGCCGCAAGACCGCGGCGCTGTTCGCGGCGTCCTGCGCGCTGGGCGCTCATCTCGGCGGCCTGACGGACGAGCAGGTGAAGACGGCGGGGCGCTTTGGCAGCTATTATGGAATCGCTTTCCAGATCAAGGACGACCTCCTCGACATGCTGGAGAGCACCGCCAAGACCGGCAAGCCCGCCGGGAACGACCTGAAGGAAGGCGTGGTGACGCTGCCGGTAATACTGGCAGCCGGCGACGACCCGCGGGTTCTGGCAAAGCTGGATGCAGTGATGAGCTCTGTGGGGGGCAAAAAAGCGTCAAAAAGGGACGTGCTGGCGCTGATGAAGATGGTCAAGGAAGCCCAGGGCATTGAGCGCACGCAGGAAGTGCTGACGAAATACGTCGCCCTGGCCGGCAGGTTCCTGGACAAGCTGCCGGATACGCCCGGACGGGACATGCTGCGCACCATACTCGACACGAGCTTTTCGGGATATACCGCATAACAATAACACATAAAAAGAAGCCGGTTTTCGCCGGCTTCTTTCCGTATCCATGTGGGAAAGCGGTATTACAGCACCAGAGACGGCGCTGCGTACACGCGCGCGCCCAGCTCCTGGTCCAACAGATAAAGGCCC
Organism: Christensenellaceae bacterium; assembly: GCA_012719815.1. Taxonomy (GTDB): domain Bacteria; phylum Bacillota; class Clostridia; order Christensenellales; family SZUA-584; genus SZUA-584. The sequence continues at coordinate 1,353 of JAAXZP010000352.1, read as the reverse complement.
TTGGCATCGCCGCCGAAGAGCTCGAACTTGCGAATCAGGTCCGTTGCGTTTTTCTCTTCCTCTCCCTGTTCCTTGACAAACCAGTCCAGAAACTGCATCGCACGGAAATCCTTCGCCTCAGCGGCAACGGAATAGATGTTGTTGATGGACGCGGTCACCGTCTGCTCGTGCGCGAGCGTCAGCTTGAGCGGCGCCAAGTAGTCGGCATAAACCTGGCCCGGTTCGGCCACGGCGGTGAGCGTGATTTTCTCGTCGTTGTTCAGCAAATAGGTGCGGAAAAGCATCGCGTGGTCGCGTTCCTCCTGCGCCTGGACGAAAAACCAGTTTTCAAAACCATTAAGTCCGACATCCGCATAGTAATTGGCGATATCCAGATACAGATAGGCCGAGTACAATTCCTTGTTAATCTGTTCGTTCATCAGAGAAGCCACCTGTTTGTTCATACTGCCGATTCCTCCCTTTTCCTATGTTTACTAATTAGTATCATTGTAGCATGTTTATAGTAAAACGCAAGAAAAGAGTTGATCGGCGACGCCAGGGTGATCACTTATTCATGCTGCGGAGTTTTTTTGACGTTGCTTAAAAAAATATGCACTTTCCGGAAAAAAGCTTGCATTTTTCTGCGGGTGTGGTAATATACTAGTGTTGTTCAGACCTGCTATTAGGATTCACATGTCGCTGCAAAGCCATGGTGATCGTAACATGGGTTGCTGACGAATGTGAATTTTTTTATTTGGTCTGGCAACGCATTTTTTAAGGAGGTATCTTTGATGTATAAAGGTACAGTTAAGTGGTTCAACGAGAGCAAGGGCTATGGATTTATCGCCAAGGACGATGGCGGAGACGATGTGTTTGTGCATTTCTCCAGCATCATCGCCGACGGCTTCAAGACGCTTTCGGAAGGCCAAAGAGTGATGTTCGATATCGAAAAAGACCCCCGGAACAGCAGCAAGCTGCGCGCTGCCAATGTTCAGGCTATATAACTCGATTCGCATCTTATTGGCGAGAGCCGCGAAACTCCTGTCTTAGGCGGGAGTTTTTGTTTATGCGGCGAACTGTCTGGATATACATAGCAAAGAGGAGGGCATGAATGGCTTGGCTGGGCGTTGCTTTGGCCCTGATCGCTTTTTTCATATGGCAGAATAACGACATTATCCTGTCAAACGTCAACTGGACGCACCGCAAAGTGCCGCCGCCGTTTGACGGCTTTAAAATCCTTCTGGTGTCTGACCTGCACGGAAAGCGTTTCGGCCGGGGGCAGCGGCGTCTGCTCAATAAGGCGGCTGCGTGCCGGCCGGATATCATCACCATCACAGGGGATATCATCGACGGTCGCCGCAAAAAGACTGAAGG
>JAAXZP010000351.1 GCA_012719815.1 Christensenellaceae bacterium | reverse complement strand
GAGAACGTGGCGGAGCAGTTTGCGCTGCCGACCCGCACCCAGATGCAGGCCATTACGCCGGCTGCCCCTGCTTCGGGCAGCGCGCCCCAAAGCGCGGAGGCGGCGCAGGATGAATATGATAAGCTGGTGGCGTCGGCAGACTTCTCGCTGCTCAAGAATATCGTCAACGTGATGCTGATCGGCGTGGACCACTCCACCGAGCGCGACACGTGGAGCGGCAAAAAGGCCTTCCATGCGGACGTGATGATCGTGTTGGCAATCAACACCGATAAGGGCACGGTGGATATGATATCGCTGCCGCGCGACACATACGCCAAGATACCCGGCGTGAAGGGCATATACAAGCTGAACGCGTCCATCGATTGCGGCGGCGGCTGGCCCACGGAAGGCGGCTTCAACAAGGTCTGCGAAGCGGCCAGCTGGATGCTGGGCGACATTCCGGTGAAGTATTATTACGCGGTGGACATGAACGCCGTCAAGGCTTTGGTGAACGTCATCGGCGGCGTGGATTATGATGTGGATATCGACTTTACGATTCAGGGCCGCTCATACAAAAAGGGCATGCAGCATCTCGACGGGCAGGGCGTGCTGGACTACCTGCGGGTGCGCAAGGACCTGGGCGAACTGTCGGGCGACCTCAACCGCATTAACCGTCAGAAGAGAATACTGGTGGCGATATTCGATAAGCTGAAGAAAGAGAATTTGCTGGCAAAGCTGCCTGAGATACTGGCTGCGTTTGACGGCAACCTTTATACCAACACCACTTTGGCGCAGACGGCGGCGCTGGCGGCCTATGCGTACAACGTGGACCCGGCCAACATCCGCATCCATTCGATGGGCGGCCAGACGCGGCTGATATTCAACTGGAGCTTTGTGCTGACCGACCAGGAGGCGCGCGTCAAGCTGATCAAACAGGTGTATGGCGTGGATGTGCCGATATATGAGGAGTATACAGCCAAGGCGGCCATTGCCAAGTGGAATTCCATGCAGAGCAGCGTGGTGCGGGCCGGCGCCAGAAAAGTGCTTGCCAAGGTAAAGGCCAAGCTGGACGCCGACGCGAAGCTGCCGGTATACGTGCCGCCGACGTCCACGCCTGTTCCGACGCCCACGCCGACGGTAAAGCCGACGCCCATGCCGACGGTTAAGCCGACACCTACGCCGACGGTAAAACCGACGCCCACGCCTGAACCTACGCCTGATCCGACACCGGAGTCTACGCCCAAGCCACCGCCGGAACCAGCACCCCAGCCACCACCGGAGCAGCCGCCTGAGCCCCCGCCAAAGCCTACGCCCAAGCCCCCGGAAGAGCCTCCGCTACCGCCCAGCGAAGATGCCGGAGCGGCCGGCGTCAAACTGGGCGTTGTACGGGGAGCTCCCGGCCTCATTGCGCTCAGAGTCCTGCTGCTGACAGGGGCGCCTCCGGGCTATCGGCAGTACGGGGAAGCGGAGTGGAACTTCTATTACTATGTGAAGAGCCAGGTGAATACCGCTTCGCCCGAAAAACTGAAAGCAGATGTGGAGAAGCTGTGCAGGATGTTTAAAATCCCGGTGCCCAGCTGGCGGGTCAACTGGGAGAGCACCAACGAGATAGCCGTGGATTTCCGGTGAAATAAAAACTCGCGGTCAGCGGCCTGATCCCCTGCGGCGCCGGCGTCCTGCGGGCGCAACATACAAAATATTGGGAACTGCCTTATCAGCGGCGCTGAAATGGAGTATAATAAACACGATAACAACATAGCGCCAGCGGCACAGAGGGGGATTATGTCGTCTGAAAGGAGTGATTGATATATGGCGAATGTCGGAGAGGACCTGAAAAAGGTACTGATGGCCGGTATCGGCGCGGCGGTACTGACTGCCGAGAAGTCCAAGGAACTGGTTGAAAAGCTGGTGGAAAGAGGCGAACTGACCGCGGCGCAGGGCAGGGAGCTGGTGGAGAAGCTGGTGGAGAAGGGCATGATGACCGCCGAACAGGGAAAAGTGCTGGCGGCGAAGCTGGCGGACGCGGCGGAGGAAGCGGCCCGGAAAAGCAAGGAACTGTTCGACAAGCTGGTCGCAAAGGGCGAGGAGAGCGTCCGGCAGGGCCGCGAGCGCAGCGAGGAATTAAGGCGCGCCATGGAGGAGAAGAAGAAAGAAAAGATGCTGGCCGATATTCTGGACAGCCTGGACCAGCTGGACGCCGAAGCCCGCGAAGCGATAAGGCGCAAGCTCGCGGAGATGCAGGCGGATGCGGCGCCGGGGTCGGAGGCTGCAGCGGAAAAAGACGAGACGACATAAAGATTCAAATAAGAGACATGCTTACATAAGAGATAAAGCCCTGCACACAGCCGGCAGGGCATTTTTTATAGGTGCAGAGCTTTTCAGAATTTTCGTACAGGCTGCGGACAATGTCGTACATGCTGTCCGCAAAGGCCTGAATGCCGATTCCGATTGCCGTAACCTCTTTTGCTGCTCCCTTTTGGCAGCCGCGGCCGGCTTTCGCGAGGCCGCGGCTGCGGCATACTTCTTCCCTCTGCCATTATACAGGAAGGAACGGAATTCGTGTTTGGACGTTTTTGTTATTTATGGTAATATCTTTTGGTCAATATGAGAGGAAGCGTCAGCCAACGGTGTGCGCATCCGCCTGTGCAGCAGATAGGCCAATGGCAGCAGCAGGAGCAGCGCGACGCCGCATAACAGCAGGGCATTGTGCAAACCGATGGAATCACCCAGCGCTCCAACGATGAACACGAAAATAGCGATGTAGTACCCCAGGTTGACGAAACCGGAAGCTGCCGCTGTGTTATGGGGTACCAATCGGCAGGCAGCGGAGAAAGTAATGGGGAAATTATTGCCGCAGGCCATCGCCGAGATAACGACAAAGATATACTTAGCAGTGATATCCGGCACGAAGAAAACTGCTGTCCATGCCAGAAGACCTAAACAATTAAAAAGCATCAGCACACGGCCTTTGGAATACTTTTCGGCAAACCGTGCGTAGATAAGGCGCGCAATCATCATACCTAAGAACAGCAGGGATAACGCGAATGCGCCTTTCATTGGGGAGTGGGTAATATCGGCAAACAAAGTGGATATGTAATATATGGCCGAAAGCTGCCACGTTGTCATCAATATGGAAAATACAAAAACGATGCTCATCCCCCGCGTTTTCAGTACGGCCGCAGCTTCGCGAAACCGCGGACCCACAGAGAAAGAACCGGTGATGAGGGGCGTTTTCATGTGCCTGGAAAACGCAAATACCGCATAAACAGCCCAGCAGAGCGAAAATCCGCCGAGAATCAGGAATACGCCCGAAAGCCCCACCGAAGGAAATATGGCCTGGGCGGCCACCGGCGCGATGACCGAGCCCAAGCTGAACAGCATGTGCATAAAATTGATGTAACGCTCAGCTTTTTGTGGTACGGTATCTACCATCACGGAATTGCGCAGTGTGTTGATGGCGCCGCCTGAAAAGCCGAGCACTGCATACATGATGAACAGCAGTATCAGCGGCGGCAGCACACCCACAAGCATCAGCAGTACGCATAGCACAAGTCCGCACGCAACCATCAGTCTGGTTTTGTTCAGCACTGAGATGAACAGTATACACACCACAGCGAGCAGCGCACCGCCCACGCTCTGCATGGAGAGCAGCAGACCGCCCTGAGAAAGGCTGAGGCCGTAGGCCTCTTTGATGGAGCTGAACAATTGCCCCTGCAGCGATATACTCATCGAGAAGCACAGCATAAGCATATCGGTTGCGATAACTCTGACCCAGGTCAACTTATTCTGTCTCACTTATGACTCCTCGATTCTTTCACTATTGTGTTTTCTGCCTTACGCCCTTCATTGTGAGCGAAATGCGCCTGCGCTTTGGGTCCACATCCAGCACGCGGACGTTTACGATATCGCCCACCTTGACGACCTCGGAGGGGTGGCGCACGAATTTATCCGCGAGCTGTGAGATGTGCACCAGACCGTCTTCATGCACGCCGATGTCCACGAATACGCCGAACTCGATGACGTTGCGCACCGTGCCGGTGATCACCATGCCCGGTTTTAAGTCTTCCAGCTTCATCAGGTCTTTGCGCAGCAGCGGGGGAGGCAGGCTCTCGCGCGGGTCGCGCCCCGGCTTTTGCAGCTCGTCGATGATATCCAGCAGCGTGGGCACACCGACGCCGATCTGCTCTGCCAGCGATTTTGCTTCCTTTTCGGTGATGGACTTGAGTTTTTCCAGCTGGCCCGACCGCAAGTCGCTCAGAGAAAAGCCGCACAGCTTTGCCAGCCTGTGCGCCGCCTCGTAGCTTTCGGGATGAACGGCGGTGTTGTCCAAAACGTCCTCGCTCTCGGGCACGCGCAGAAAGCCCGCGCACTGCTGGAACGCTTTCTGCCCCAGCTTGGGCACCTGAAGCAGCTGCCGGCGGCTTTTGAAATGCCCGTGGGCGTTGCGGTAGGCCACCACGTTTTTGGCGACGGATTCCGATAGCCCGGCCACGTGGGCCAGCAGCGAATACGACGCGGTGTTGACGTCCACGCCGACGGCGTTCACGCACGCTTCCACCACGCCGCTGAGCGCTTCCTCCAGCCGCGCTTTGGGCATGTCGTGCTGGTATTGCCCCACGCCGATGGCTTTGGGGTCTATTTTGACCAGTTCGGCCAGCGGGTCCTGCAGGCGCCGCGCAATGGACACCGCGCTGCGCAACGACACGTCGAAATCGGGGAACTCCTCGGCCGCCAGCCTGGACGCCGAGTACACCGACGCGCCCGCTTCGCTGACCACCATGTAGGCGGCGGGGTAATCCATGGATTTCAGCACGTCCGCTATGAACATTTCCGTTTCGCGCGAAGCCGTGCCGTTGCCGATGGCGATGGCGGTAATATTAAACCGTTTTATAAGCTGCTTGACGGTATACGCCGCCTCTTCCACGCGGTTTTGCGGCGGGGTAGGGTATATCACGCCGGTGTGCAGCACCTTGCCGGTGCTGTCCACCACGGCCAGCTTGCAGCCTGTGCGGTAGGCCGGGTCCACGCCCAGCACGTTTTTGCCCTTCACGGGCGGCTGCATCAAAAGGTTTTTGAGGTTCAGCGCGAACACATTGATGGCCTGCTCGGCGGCGCTGTCCGTCAGCATGCCGCGTATCTCGCGCTCCAGCGCCGGGAATATCAGCCGGGAGAGCGCGTCCTCGCCCGCGGCTTTCACCAATGCAGCGCTCGGGCTGGTGTTGCGCACGTAAGCCTTGTCGATCATCGCGATCTGCTGGTCCTTATCGGCGACGAGCTTGACTTTCAGCACGTTTTCACGTTCGCCCCGGTCGATGGCCAGCACGCGGTGTCCGGCGATCTTGTGCACCGGCTCGGAGAAATCGCGGTACATCGCGTATACATTGTCGTCCGCGCAGTCCGACGTGACGACGATCTGGCCGTTTTTCCACAGGTATTCGCGCAGCGCCTTGCGCAGCTCGGCGTTGTCGCTGATTTCCTCGGCAATGATATCGCAAGCGCCCTGCACCGCTTCCCCGGCGGACGACACGCCTTTTTCCTCATTGATAAACTTAACTGCTTCGGCATGGGGATCGAACGAAGGCGACTGCAGCATGATGGCAGCAGCCAGCGGCTCCAGCCCCTTTTCCCGGGCAACCGACGCCCGTGTCTTGCGCTTGGGCTTGTATGGACGGTAGATGTCTTCCACTTCCGCCAGCGTTTCCGCTTTGTCCAGCGCGGCGGCCAGCTCTGCCGACCACTTGCCCTGCTCCTCGATGGATGCCTTAACTTCCGCCTTGCGCGACTCCAGATTGCGCAGATAGGTGAGGCGGTCGGCCAGTTCGCGCAGCACCTGGTCGTCCATGGCGCCCGTCATCTCCTTGCGGTAACGCGCGATGAACGGTATGGTGTTGCCCTCGTCAATCAGCGTGATGATGTTTTTCACATAAACCGGAGACGTATTGAACTGCTCCGACAGCGATTTGATGATATCCAGAATGACTGCCCCTTTGCGATAGGAATAAATCAAGGCCATTATAGCAAAAGGGAGAACAATGCGTCCAGTGAGGAGGAACTAATAAACCCCGGTAATATCGTCATCGAAATACCGGGGTTTCTTTCTCACGTACGCTTTGGGGTTCGGCGGCCTGCGCGTGACGGGATTGAGGCCGCCCCACGTCTGCCGCTGCGCTTTGGCCAGCTCGCGCCTGGCTTTTTTGGAAAGCTTCTCTTTGGGAATGAATTTGTCCATGGATACCCCTCCTGACATTTTTAATGTTTGACTTCCATGCGATTTTTATACGGTATATGCCGTTATTCGTCTCCGGCTTTGAAGTTGTAGACGGCGCGGATAACGCAGGCCACCTCCACGGTATCGCCTATGTGGCGGAGAATGTCGTCCATCGGCTTGTAGGCCATCGGGCACTCGTCCAGCGTATCGCGGGAGATGGTGGTGGAGTAGACGCCGTCCATCTGCTCTTTAAACTGCGCAAGCGTGAAGCGCTGTTTGGCCTGCGTGCGGCTCATCAGCCGGCCTGCGCCGTGCGGCGCGGAACAGTTCCATTCCTCGTTGCCCTTGCCGATGCAGATCAGGCTGCCGTCGCGCATGTTGATGGGGATGAGCAGCTTTTCCCCGGCGCGCGCGGACACCGCGCCCTTGCGCAGCACCATCGAGTCGGTATCCACGTAATTGTGCACCGTGGTAAACTGTTCCTCGATAGTCAGCTTCATGCCGCGTATCAGCTCGTCCATGATGGCGCGGCGGTTCAGCGCGGCGAACTGCTGCATCAGCTTCATGTCGTGAATGTACTGCTCGAACAGCTCGCCGGACACATACGCCAGTGCCTTGGGAATATCGGTATTCCTGGCGTTTCTTAACGCGTTGACGGCATCGTTGATTTCCTTCTGGCGCCCTTCGGCCTTGAGCCGGGCGATCAGCGCATCTATGTCCGCCTGGGTGCTGCCGCTGCACTGGCGGTACGCCTGCTCCTGATAGTATGTGGCAACCTCAAGGCCCAGCTTGCGGCTGCCCGAGTGGACCACCAGATACAGCGTACCGTCTTCCGCTTTGTCCACCTCGATGAAATGGTTGCCGCCGCCCAGTGTGCCGATGGACAGCTCGCCGCGGCGGGTATTCACAGCCTTACGGCAATAAAGCTGGCCAAGGTCGATCTCATCGGCGTAGCGGTGGGGCTGCTTGCGGATGTCGAAGCCGGAAGGGATGGCGCTGTAAATCAGCTTATCCAGTTTATTAAGGTCGATGCGCTTTTCGCGCAGGCGCACCGTTTCCATGCCGCAGCCGATATCCACACCCACCAGATTGGGCACGATCTTGTCCGATATGGTCATAGTGGTGCCGATGGTGCAGCCCGCGCCCATGTGCACGTCCGGCATGATGCGGATGCGGCTGCCTGCTGTAAACGCCTGGTCGCACAGCAGCTTAATCTGCGCCAGCGCGCCTTCCTCCACAGTGTCGGTAAATATTTTGGCGGTATTATACTTTCCCTTAATCTCTATCAACGCTTTAACCTCTCTCAAGTCACAAACAAAAAGCGCTTCCGTTTCAGCCGGAAGCGCAGCGTTATGCGTCGCCTCATATGAAGCAGAAATGAACGCGCAGACAGTTATGCTTCCGGTATAAGCTATTGGGCTTATTATGAAGTTTTGACATGATGTCCGCCGTCCTTTCTGGTTATTTTTAGTTTATTATACCGGCCGGGCAAGCTGCATGTCAATATGAGCGCGGGAAAGGGCATAATATTGCGGGAAGCATGCCGCGGGTGTATCATATGGGCAGACAGTCAGGGAGGATACGGATATGGCTTTTTTGTGGTGCACGGTGCGCGTGAGGGATTTGGAGCGGTCGGTAAAGTTTTATGAAGACGTTGTGGGACTCAAGGTAGTCCGCCGCCTGCCCGGACCCCACGGCGATATCGTGTTTCTGGGCGCCGGCGGGGAAACGCTGCTGGAGCTGATGGGCGGCCGCAGCGCAAATGTGGACGAGGATATCTCCATCGGGTTTTCCGTGGATGATCTGGACGCTTTGACGGAGCAGCTTCGTGCCAAAGGCGTGAAAATACACAGCGGACCGTTTTCGCCTGCTCCGGGGGTGCGTTTCCTGTTTGTGCAGGACCCGGACGGCCTGAAAGTGCAGTTCGTGGAGCAGAATAGGGGATAGCCCAAGGTAGATATCGCGTCGGTTTTCGTATGGCGCCCACGCCTGATGAATATAGATAGGTACGAATAATTTGCGGCGGAAACGCTGAAAAACAATATTGCACAGCGGCGGGAAATGTTATATGATGAGCGATATAAACCATGGGGGAGTCGTTTGCGTCGCGAAAGCGGCGTGGCAAATCAACATCGCGGCCTTGTGGCCTGGTTTGCCTTAAAGAACAAGACTCATGGGCGTTTTTTGCCTGTGAGTTTATTTATTTATAAGGATATAACGGATGGATTGGCTGGAACTGATATTTATCGCCATAGGCCTGTCGATGGACGCGTTTGCCGTTGCGGTGAGCAAGGGCCTGTGCGTGAAAGATAATCAATGGCGCGACGCGCTGGGGACCGGCGCTTATTTCGGTATATTTCAGGCGGCCATGCCGCTCGCCGGATATGCGCTGGGCTTCCAGTTCAAGAGCGTTATCGACAAGTCGGCCCACTGGATCGCGTTCGGCCTGCTGCTGCTCATCGGGCTCAACATGATCCGCGAGTCGCGCCGACCGGATGACGCGCCGGCGCCAACCTACGGCTTCAAAAAGATGCTGCTGCTTTCGCTGGCCACCAGCATCGACGCGCTGGCCGTGGGCGTCACCTTCGTGGTGTTTGAGGGCAGCATACTGCTGGCAGTGCTGGCTATCGGCGCCATCACGTTTACCATCTCCGCTGCGGGCGTGAAGATCGGCTGCGCGTTCGGCAGCCGCTTAAAATCCAAAGCGGAAATCGCGGGCGGCGTTATATTGATACTGATCGGTATTAAAATACTTCTGGAGCATTTTGGCGTCATCAATTTTTAGGGGCTGTTGAGGAGACACAGATTATGGGCACACGGTATTTACACACCAATATCATCGCAAAAGACTGGCGGGCGCTGGCGGCGTTTTACATCGAAGTATTCGGATGTGAGCTAATGCAGCCTCAGGGAGAGCCGTCCGACGAGTGGACGGACGGGCAGACAGGCATATGCGGATTGAGCATGAGGGGCGCGCGGCTTAAGCTGCCGGGCAGCGACGCCATACTGGAGATACTCTCATGCGAACCGGAGGGGCTGGACTCATGGCGGCCCGTCAACCGGCCGGGCCTGGGGCACCTCGCTTTTTATGTAGACGACATCGAGCAGGCGCTGGCCGATATAACGTCGCACGGCGGGCAGCAGGTGAGCGAAGTGGTGCGCCTCATGGATAAAAGAGTGGGCACTTTGATAAAGGTATACGCCTGCGACCCGGAAGGAAACGGGCTGGAGCTCCAAAATTGGTGCAATAAGTAATTCTTTGAAAAAATTTTTAACAAAAGTCTGGACAAATTCCTTTTAATCCATTAAAATAGGGCACATAACACAAGGGTGCAATGAAGCATATTCACAGCATTGGGCACCGATTGAATATGTGGAGCGAGTGGTGCAACCGACCTTGGCTGAAGTGGCTGAGGTCTTTTTGTTTCTCTTCATTTCCTGGGTAGTGGGGTCATTCAAGAGGTAAAAAACAAAATAAGGAGGATGTCATGAAACTCAAAAGAGGGATCATCATTTTGATGGCCGCGCTGATGTTTCTGTGCACCATGCCGGAGATCGCGCTGGCAGACGAAATGAGCGAACCTGCTCCGACTGTGACTGAGTCCGCACCGGAAGAGGACCCTGCTCCGACCGTGACGGAGTCCGCGCTGGAGGAAGAGGAACCCGCGCCGGCTGAGGACCCCACGCCGGCAGAGGACCCTGCGCCGGCTGATGACCCTGCGCCGGCTGATGACCCTGCGCCTGAAGAGAACACCGTGCCGGCAGACGACCCCGCACCGGCTGAGATGGCGCTTAGAAGCGTAATGCCGGCGGCGCCACCGGTCACGCTGGCGGCTGCGTCAGAAGGCGAGGAGCCGGCAAAGAATCCGATTTGGTATGTCAGCATTAAAGACAGTAGTACGGCGGTTGTTAAATGTAACCAATACATGACGGTAACACCTACTGCGAATACGTTTAAAATGACGCTGCATACCATCGATGGTTCGGTATCGCCTTTAAATATCAAAGGGTTCAGCTGGGATGCAGCATCCAAAGAGGCTACCTATACCTTTGAAGTGCCCAAAAGGGATTATGACCAGAAGATTAAGGTAGGCGCGCAGTATGGGGACTTTCCTCGTATAATGCCCGGCGACTGGTATACGATACCGGCTTCTGACCCCATCTGGTATGTGAAAGCCGATAACGGGACAGCGACCATCAAGTACAATTCGGCGCTGAGTTCCGTGCCTACGGCCAATACGTCGGCGGTAAAACTGGTCATTAATGACGGTACTCCGCAGCCCTTGCCGGTAACGGGCTTTAGCTGGGACGCGGCGAATAAAGAGGCAAAATATACTTTTACGCCCGTTACACCTAAGGATTATAAGCAGAGTGTATTTGTAACAGCCCAATTTGGGAATTTCACCAATCATCGCAGCGAACGGTTTGATGTGGCAGCGAAGAGCATACCCACTGTCAAGGTGCAGACAAGCGACGGTACGCCGCTTGCGGGCGTGCCCATCAAGGGTGTGTATGGCGGCTCGACCCACAACCTCGGCAGTACGGACGAGAACGGCTGTCTCGTTCTTAGCCTTGTGCCCGGCCAATACACGTTAACGGCGACGTATGCGAAAACGAGCATGTCGAAAACGGTGACCATAAGCGACACAAACAACCTATTTGTGTTCGAGACGAACGAAGCCAAGGTGAAGGTGCAGGATTCCAACGGGAATCCTTTGAGCGGCGTCGAAATTAAGTACCAGGCTGGCGGCTCCACGATGGCCTTTGGCACCACGGATGCCAGCGGCATCGCAACCAGGGAGTTGTTCGCAGGCTCGTACAATATGCAGGCGACGTACAATAAGACGAGCTCGGGCTACGTATCTGTAGACGTGACGAAGGATGAAGGCCTTGACAAAATCGATCATATTTTCGTGACCAGCCTGGCCAAGGTGAAAGTACAGAGTTCCAGTAAACAGCCTTTGAGCGGCGCGGACATTAAGTACAAGGTCGGCGGCTCCACACTGGCCTTTGGAACCACGAATGGCGACGGCATTGCCATCAGGGAGCTGTTCGCGGGCACGTACGAAATGTATGCTGTTTACAACAAGACGACCTCGG
>JAAXZP010000350.1 GCA_012719815.1 Christensenellaceae bacterium | reverse complement strand
GGGCATCAATACCGTTATCCAGCAGTTTTACACGGATCGCCTCCGCAGTATCCACGCTGCTCCAGCCGGTCGGCTGTACGAATTGGAACAGGATCTCCCGGCTGTCGTCCAAAACCGTCGTTTTCGCGCAGGTCGATCCAATATCTATCCCGATGAATTTCATATAATCCTCTGTCATTAATTATAAAAAGCAACACTAAAAAACGCCAATTGAAATATCAGATAAATCAATAGATTCCATCGGCGTTATCGATAAAATTGAGTTCCGAAACGTTATACTATTTTGTAGTTGAGAACATATTCGCGGAAGGACCGGGCGACGTTCGTCAGCCTTACATTCTTGGGAGTGATCATATACAAATAGCGCACCGTGCTCTTGCCTTCCAGCGGAAAGCTGATTACGTTTTGAGCCGCCCTTGCGGCCAGTTCGGATACGACGGCGATGCCGAGCCCCTGGGCGATAGCGCGCAGTATGGTATCATGGTTGTCCATTCGGGCCACAACGTGGATATCTTCCGTACGGATGTTGTTTTCACACAGAAATTTATCCACAGCCTGCTGCGTGCCCGACCCCAGTTCGCGGAATATCAGCGGCTCGCTGAGCAGCGCATTGCCGGAGATGCCTGCGCTCTTCATCTCCCGGTATTTTTCAGTATCCGGGGTGAGCAGCATCAGTTTGTCTTCGTAGAGCATGTCATAAACCAGCTCTTTGCGGTTCATCACCGCGCCCACGAAACCGATCTGGGCCTGCCCCTCCAGCACCAGTTCATGGACGCTGGCGCTGTCTCCGCTGCACAGCGTAAACCGGCATTGCGGCATCACCCGCTTAAACCCGGCCAGCATCCCCGGCAACAGATAGCCCATCGGAATCGTGGAAGCCGCCAGCACCAGCTCCTGCGAATTGCGCTCCTCCAGCTCCCTGGAAAGCTGCTCACAGCTTTGGAGGATTGCTTTTGCATGGGTATAAACACGCCGCCCTTCCTCTGTGAGGATGATCCTGCGCTTGCCCGACCGCATCAGCAGCGGCACGCCGATCTCCTTTTCCAGCGCGGCCACATGAGCGCTGATGGTCGATTGCGCCAGATACAGCCTGTCCGCCGCAGCGGTGAAGCTGCCGCACTCCACGACCGCCACAAATGCCTCAAGCTGTTTCAGATTATAATTCATGGCATCACTCCACCACGATACGTTTCCCGTCCGTGTACGGATAAACCCTTCCAATGCGCTGTGCGGAAGGCACGCATGTCTTCAGCTCTTCCCAAAGCGCGTCCGCATCCTCCGGGCTGACGCAGATCAGCAAACCGCCCGACGTCTGCGGGTCAAAGAGCAGGTCGGCTTTCTCCAGCGGGATGTTCACAAGTTCAACGCTCTCCTCGGCAAAGCTGCGGTTGCGGTACATACCGGCGGGAAGCACGCCCATCCGGGCAAACTCCAGCGCTTCGGGAATCATGTCTATACCGTCTATATCGACGCGCACCTGCACGTCGCTGCCCTGCGCCATCTCCAAAAGGTGCCCCATCAGGCCGAATCCGGTGACATCCGTGCAGGCGTGCACGTCGTATTTCACCATCGCGTCCTTTGCGGATTTGTTCAACGTGGTCATCAGCCTGAACGCAAATTCTTCAGTCTCCGGGCTTAAAAGCTGCGCTTTCATCGCGGACGTCAGCACGCCGATGCCTACCGGCTTTGTGAGCAGCAGCACATCCCCCGGCCGGGCGCCGGAATTCGTCAGCACCCTGTCGGGATGCACAAACCCGGTTACCGCCAGCCCGTATTTGGGCTCCTCGTCGTAAATGCTGTGCCCGCCGGTAATCAGCGCCCCCGCTTCATACCCCTTGTCGTAGCCGCCCCGCAGTATCTCGTGAACCGTCTCTTTGGGCATGTCCTCGGGTACGGCCATGATGTTGAGCGCCAGCTTGGGGTCCCCGCCCATCGAGTAGACGTCCGACAGCGCGTTTGTGGCCGCGATGGCGCCAAACGTATACGGGTCGTCGGCAATCGGCGGAAAGAAATCCACCGTCTGCACCAGCGCCAAATCGTCGCTGATCTTATACACGGACGCGTCATCGCTGCGGTCAAACCCGACCAGCAGGTTCGGATCCTGATGGACCTTGATATCTTCCAGGAGCTGCGCCAGTACGCCGGCCCCCACCTTTGCCCCGCAGCCGGCGCACTTTGCCAGCTTTGTCAGCTTGATATCCTGTTTCAATTCAGCACCTCCCCGGCACCCGGCAGGCGTATTGCCTTAATGTTATTAGAATAGCACATATTTGAAAAGAACAACATGCCAAACCGCCCGATCTCATCGAGTCCAGTTCATTTCCAGTTCAGCTTCGCCGGTGTTTTCATCAATTCGCTCTTTTGTTATGTGAAACCCCTCTCTCAGATAAAACCTTATGGCCCGGACATTCTTTTTGTAAACGTGCAGCGATAACCGAGAATGATTCTCTTTCACACTGTCCAGCAAAGACTTCCCAATACCTTTGGACTGGCTCTTTGGATCCACGAATATTCCGGCAATATAATTTCCTGTCAGGCCGGCCAACCCCTTAATCTTTTCGCTATCTTCAAACACGATAACCCTGGAATCGGGCAGCATCCCTTTCACCATTTCGTAATTCGCCTGCCAATAGGTTTTCGGAATAAAATCATGAGCCTGTATGTTCGCTCCAAGCCAGATCTTCATTGCGATTTCCAGGTCGTCTTCATGTAATTCTCTTATCATAATCATTCCTGTGTCATTTTAATTGTCAATAAACTTACATCCATAATGTTTAGCATCCCCGGAAACTTTTTATTCGCAACAAATTTAATACCTGTCTCGGTTTTTTTGCAACTAAGTTTATGAGTGAATCCCTAATTCTTGGAAATATTGTTAACCAACGCTTTTCATAATACCATCAAGAAGCGGCTTAAACACCTTCATCAATTCAGCTATACTGTTGGCAAACCATTCAATAATGTCATCCCAATGTTCTTCATCTTTTAGGCCAAAACTATTATAATGAACACAAACTCTATATGCCCTTTTTCCAGGCAGGTCTTGCCAATCCAGTTTTTCTAAGAAAGATGATTCAAAAATATTGACCTTATCTTTCAGCCTTTCATATATGCTTTTATTCTTTTGTTCGTCTCCTGTATCAATGTATAGTTCTGCCCGGACTCCATCCATCAGAATAACTGGGTTAAATGAGAGTCCGCTATGTCCACTTGCTCCCGCAAGCCAGTTATCTTTAATGGGCGAAACATTATTATAGATACCGGTTTTGGCTCTCAACACAGGCAACGCTTTTTCCCAGAATTGATATCGTATTTTATCCCGTGCCGTTTCTTCTTTTAATGAAAATGTTTCTTCCTGTTTCTTCGCCGTTAAACGGATCTGATAGTCGCCGATATCCTGTATGGGAATGATTTGCTCGATATTAATATATATTTTTCCACCGTCAACATACGGTGTCACCTTAATGCATGTAATATCGACACCGTGATAATTGCGCAGCCAAAGCACAGTAGATGTAACTTCTTTTCTGAAATTTGCAGCGACAAGTATGATGCGCTGATCTCCCTCTACAGAATTTAAGCGTATGCTTTCATACTCCTGCCCATAAAACTCCGATAGTTTATCCTGAGCATTGCCTTCTTCCTTAAGATAGCGCTGATAAATTTCAGTAATCTCATTTTTGTCAGCGTTGCACAGAATGAAACGTATTTCAAGGCTTGCCAAACAACGTCTTTTCCTGAATCGTCAAGTTTATTCTCAATGACAACAAGCTTCCCATTCTCATCAAGGGCAAGCAAATCAAGACGCTCATTTGTCTCAGAGAACCCGGCAAACTCTTTCTGGATTATCAGCAGGTTTTCCACGAGTATAGTTGGATTATCGGCAATCCACTCCTGCAAGTCATATCTCTCAGTCAAGTTGAGCTCCGAGAAAGACTTTTTCTCAAGAGGAATCGCTTTTTTATTTTGCGTATTGATTAAAAACATATTTTGTACACCCCTATTCGTTATTACTGTAAGTGAATCAGGCAATTTAGTTAACGTTTCATTTGCTTCATCTAGAGCATCATATGTACTTATTTGTGACCTAACTATGTTTAATAACATATACTGTCCATTAACCCGGACTTTCTATAAAACTGGGCTTGTTGCACTAAACTATATTATTCATTATACTAAGCGATACTACCATATTCTACTTATTGCAATCAACTGCTTTTTTCAACAGATATTACCTGCTCCTTTGACACAAGAAAGTTGCAGCTTAATTAAGGAGTACAAAATATGTGGATTTAATAGTTTCCCATTATAAGCATAAACCCGCTATCCAAGCGGGTTTTCTCCTCAGTCAGTTATTCTGAAAGACCACTGATTTCTCATGAGATAATGATGATATCCCTGCGATAGTTTGTCATGTTCTCTGCTTTCTCCGGCGCAACCCGAATGCTATCCTCAATGCGGAAACCGTATCCATCCTTGTTGCCCATAAACAGACAGATGCAGTAAGTCATGTTTTCCTGCATAATATAATTGCTGCCTTGCTCGATCCACGGCGGTTCGCCCTCCATCAGGCCGGTACCGTGGCATGGGCCGTACAACAACCAATCGGCATAGCCGTTTTTATCCATTGTTTCATAAAATGCGCGAGCCACATTGCCCGCATTATTGCCCGCTACAAGCTGCTCTAAAATCGCTTCATACCCCTCGTATCCCGCGGTAATCGCATCTGTCATCCATTTCTCCGGCTTGCCGATAATCACCGGGCGTCCGATGGTAGAAGCATAGCCTTCATATCGTGCGCCAAACTGCAAATGCACCAGCTCATTTTTACCGATCACCTTGTGCCGTGCGCGGCTGATGGCTTGATTGCCGCCTTGCCCAGCCAGTACCCAGGTCGAATACGCTTCGTTCTCCGCGCCCAACTCGTGCATCCGGCCGAGCGCCAGCCCGCGCACCTCCAGCTCAGTCATGCCGGGTTTAATATGCTCGATTACATAGTCCATCGTTTGCGCCGTGATGCGGCCCGCATAGCGCATGCATTCAATTTCCGCGGGCGACTTGATCATGCGCTGCTTCATCACTAACTCATCCCCGCGTACGATTTCGATGTTATTAAACCTTTTAAGGCTTTCCCGGAGCTCTTCAAAAAGATAATGTGGTACAAGGTTATACCCCGCGATGGCGAGGCGTTTCGGCTCGCCGCCGCGCACCAGGTCTTCGATCACATCGGCGAAGGTTTGCAGCACATGGCCCGGATACTCCGGGTTGGACGATTCGCGGAACGCAGCAAGCCTTCGGATATCCCGTATCCGGCTCCGATCTTTGGCAAACGTCATGCTTTCCGGCCCTATCAGCAGCACCGGGTCACCTTCTGCGGCAAACATCACTCCGGCGCTCTCAAACGAAGGCCAGTAATCCGAATAATAGCGCTGGAACTGTGGTTCCGCCTCGTTTCCGTATGCGAGCAGTATATCAATCCCCTGCTCCCGCATGGATTCCTGCGTCTTTTTGACGCGCGCATCAAATTCAGAGGCCGGAATAACAGGTCTCATTGCGTTTTCCTCCTGCGATTTTTTCGTCAACCTATGATTTTTACGGGTGAAATAACTTGAAAGCTGCTTGGATACCAGGATACGGAGAAACCGGCCCAAAGCCGGTTTCTCCTCTCCCGGTCACGATTAGAACCAAACGTATTTGTCGACGTCTTCTTTATAGATCGGACCGGTGGGGTTCACAACCCAGTGTTCCACCTCTTCGCCCTTCATGAGCTTATCCAGCATTTCTACCGCCAGGCTGCCTTCCCTGTAAGGATCCTGCGCGACGCTCGCATACAGTTCGCCGCTCAGCAGCTTCTCTTTGACGATGAGATCCTGGCCCTGGCAGATTATTCCAAAATCGCCGAGCTTGCCTGCCGCGGAGATGGCGTTATAAGCCCCCTGGAACATGCCGCCGTCCTGCGTCACGACGAGGTCAATCTGGTCGCCGAATTTGGTCAGAAGGTCGTCCATGATCGTCATGGCCTTAGACGGGTCATATTCGGAATACATATGGTCGTTCAGTATTTTAACGCCAGTGCCTTCAATGATCTCGTTGATGCCTTCTGTCAGGTGGGTGGTGTAGCTGGAGCCGGGGCTGCCTTCAATGTACGCAATATTCTTGGTTTCAGTCTTGTTCTTCTCGAAGTACTCCAGAATCAGACGTCCCAGCCAGCGTCCGATCTCAACCTCATCCGAGGCCACCATGCAAGGCACCTGATCGATAACGGAGTCGTCCACCATCGTGTTGAGCGCCACCCACGGCAAGCCTGTCGAATTGAGGTACGCCACGACCGGCGGCGTGGAAGCGGTGTCGCCCGGCCAATAGATCAGTGCGTCATAGCCGTCCGCAACAGCGGTCTTGAACTGCGCAAGCTGCTTATCCGCATTGGCTTCGCCGTCCACGATCTGGATCTCGTAACCCAACTCAGCCGCTTTGTCCTGGACGGCTTCCTGCAAAGGAGCACCGTACGGAGCGGTGTAATAAGCGCTGGACATAAAGATCTTTTTGCCTGTGGACGCCGGCGCCTTGCTGCCGCCGGAGCTGTCCTGCGACGGTGTCTGGGCACAGGCTGCGAAAACCGCTGCCACAAGTGCCAGAACCAGCATGATCGAAAGCACTTTCTTCATAAGATTTTCCCTCCTGTTATTTTTTTATTAACACCCGTTTTTATTACACCCGTAATAAATGATAGTCACGTCAGGATTTGCTGCGCATATTCGCTACAGCGTCAAGCATGATAACGATGATCAGCACAAGCCCGCGGATGAACTTCTGCATGGAACCGTCCACATTGAGCAGCGTGAGCGCGTTAAACAGCACAGCCATCACCAATACGCCGATGATGGTCTTGTGAACGCCGCCG
>JAAXZP010000349.1 GCA_012719815.1 Christensenellaceae bacterium | reverse complement strand
GCATTATCCCTGATGTACTGTTCGTGCTTCTGGTCACCGCCGGCGTCGTCGTCATCATCTACCTGTGCAACGTGCTGCGCCTGCAGGCCAGCATACCCATCAGCGTGGTGGTCTACCTCATCATACTGGTCCGGCGTAGAAATATTTCGCCGGCGATATACGGTCTGGTACGCCTTGCCGAGACGGTGTTCGGCATATTCGTCGCCTATGTGGTCAACCGCTTTCTCGATATACGATGGATTGCCCGCCGCGGCAGGGAAGCCGCAGCCGATGCCGAATCCGCCGCGCTGCGCGCGTTTACCCCGGCGGATACCGCCACGCTGATGCATATCTGGCTGCGCGCTCATATCGCCTCGCACAGCTTCATCGGCGACATGATATGGCACCAGAGCTATGATTCGGTCCGCAGCGCGCTCTCCACTTCGGATACCGTGGTTTACCATGATGACGGCGGTGTCAAAGGCTTCATCTGCGTCACCGACGACGCCATCACGGCGCTCTGTACACTGCCTGAAGCGCAGGGCCGCGGCATCGGGACGCGCCTTCTTGAGCACGCCAAAGAATCGCACGCCTGCATGAGCACCCGGGTGTTCAAGAAAAACGAGAGCGCCGTCAAATTCCTGCTCAACCGCGGCTTTGTCTTCACAAAAGAACTGCCGGCGTCCTCCGACGCCGAATCCGAATATGTGATGGAATGGTCGCTGAAACACAAAAACGCTTGCGCCGTTCCATCCGATAAAATTGAATAAAACGAAATCCGCCCCTGATTTGGGCGGCCGTTATTTCCCATTATTTAGCTCAATCCATCCGGCGCGACAGCTGCACATTTTCCGCCGTCAGGTCCACCTCGTAGCGGCACCTGTCGCCCCGCACGATCATCACCGTGTATTCAAACACGTCGCCGCTATCCGTATACGACACGCGCTGCACGAAAAACGCGCTGCTGTCCTTGGGCACGCCCAAAAGCGCGGCCTCGTTCTCGCCCAGCAGCATGGCCTCGTAGGTCTCCTGCGCGTGCCCTAAGCGGATGCCCGCCTCCCGTATCAGCGCGTTGTACAGCGAGCCCTCTTCCACCATGGTCTGCGTCAGGAACGGGCAGATGCGCCGCGGGATGAACGCCATCTCCAGCGCCAGAGGCTCGTCGCCCGCGTAGCGACTGCGGGTGATGCTGACCACTTTCTCCTCGGGGTCCACCAGGCCCAAATGCCGCCTGATTTCCTCGCCAGGCGTGATCACCTCATACGCCAGCACGCGGGAATGCGGCACCAGCCCCATCGCTGTGATCTCCTCGGTGAAGCTGTACAGGTTATGCAGGCTGCGCACGATCCGGGGCCGGGAGACAAAGCTGCCCTTGCCCTGACGCCGCACCACCAGCCCTTCCTCCTCCAGCTCGGCCAAAGCCGCCCGTACGGTGGAACGGCTGATGCCGTAATGCTCGCAGAACTCGCTCTCCGAAGGCAGCGGGTCGCCCGGGGAGAGCCGGCCTTCCCTGACGTTCTGCCGGATGATGCTGATCAGCTGTTCGTAGAGCGGGCTGCTGCCAGCCGCGTTCAGTTCTCCCTGAATCGGAAAATCGCTCATTTTTCCTCCCAACGCTTCAGCAATGCCAAAAGGTCTTCGCGCATCCGCGCGGCCTGCTCTTCGTCCGCGCTCTCCAGCCGCGCCCGCACCAGCGACAGCACGTCCACAGCCGGCTCCGCTTCCCTGACACCCGCGATGGGCACCTGCGCGAAGCTCTCGGTGTCGTACGTCTCGAACATGCCGGGCACCACGGCGGGATACCCGCGCTTTTTGAGCTCGCCCGCGAACACAGCGCACACCGATTCCTCGCCGTGCATCACGAACACCCGCTCAATAGTGGTCGGAAAATGGCCGATCCACTCCAGAAGGCCCGCCTGGTCGGCATGCCCCGCCAAGCCCTCAAGCTGCTCGATGGCCGCCTTTACCTGTATCTCCTCGCCGAATATCTTCACACTTTTGCTGCCGTCCAGTATGGCGCGGCCCAGCGTGCCCACGGCCTGATAGCCCACAAACAGCACGGTGGAATCCGTGCGCCAGAGGTTGTGCTTTAAATGGTGCTTGATGCGGCCCGCTTCGCACATGCCGCTGGACGAAATGATGATCTTCTGGCGCGGGTCGAAGTTGATTTCCTTGGACTCTTCCGCCGTCTGGGCGATCACCAGCGTGCTGAACGAAAAGAACTTCACGCCCTCCGCCCGGTACGCCATCGCCTCTTCATCATAATAGTTGTGGCTGCTGTCCTCGAAAATCTGTGTGGCCGCGATGCCCAGAGGGCTGTCGATGTATACCGGCACATTCTCCAGCCCCGGCACGCTTTTCTCTTCCAGCAGCAGGCTGATGTCGTACAGTATCTCCTGCGTGCGGCCCACGGCAAACGACGGTATCACGATGTTGCCGCCGCGCGCCAAAGCCCGGGTCAGCGCCTCGCGCAACTGCTCGCGCGTGCTCTCGACTCGCTGGTGCAGCCGGTCGCCGTAGGTGCACTCCATCAGAACGATATCCGCTTCGTGGATATAGTTCGGGTCCTTGATGATGGGCTTGTTCTTGTTGCCGATATCGCCGGAAAACACCAGCTTCTTCTGCCTGTCCCCCTCGGTGATATACAGCTCAATGGAAGCGGAACCCAAAAGGTGGCCGGCGTCCACAAACGACGCTTTCACGTTATCCAGCGCCTCTATCACGTCGCCGTATTCCACAGGCCTTAGATACCGCGCCGCGGCCTTCGCGTCCTCCACCGTGTAGAGCGGCTCAATAAGCGGCTTGCCGGCGCGCTGGCGTTTGCGGTTCTGCCACTCAACTTCCATCTCCTGAATGTGCCCAGCATCGGGGAACATGATGG
>JAAXZP010000348.1 GCA_012719815.1 Christensenellaceae bacterium | reverse complement strand
TTCCTGAACGCGCTTTTCGCGCGGCCCTTGCGCGAAAATGCAGGCGGCTCAAGGCGAGCCGGACAGCTTGTCCCAATGGCGGCCCCGTTGCGGCGTCTGCCGCGTGATGCTCTGCGCAGCATGACCCTCAGAGTGTCGGGAGAGCCGCACGACAGCCAGTACGCACCCCGCCGGCATGTCAAAACAGCAGTGCTGGCGTGCTAATCCAGCTTTTTGATCATCAGCCTGGCGCCGTTCGCCGCAAATTCCGTCTCGCAGACCGACGCGGACGTCATCACAACGCCGACGCGGTCGCCTGCCCGCAACGGAGCCATCACGCTGCAGCGGTATTGCCGGATGCCGCCGGGCAGTATGGCGGTGACTGCGCCGCCGGAAATGGCTTCCTCCTCCGCCACCAGCTCAAACGTGACGGGCGACGCGGCCTTCACGGCAGCGCACAGCTCAAACGTGATCTCATAATCCCCCGCTTCCTGCACAACAAGCCCGGCCCCATCTTCGGCGTGTTCCATGCGCTTCAAGCAGCCGTAGCTGCCGAACCGCACTTTCACGCGCTCTCCCGGCCGGGAAACTGTCAGGCACTGGGCGGCGCCGTGATACGCGCAGCCGTAAGCGCGCAGCCCGGATTCCGCCGGCTGCGACTCGGCAGTCGCGTCCGCCGTCTCCTGCGGCGCTGCATCTAAGGCTTCCTTTTCCTCATCTACCGTACTCACCGGCGCGCTGCTGATCTCCCAGATCGGCGGACATTTCTGGCGGGTCGCAATCCATTCGGGCCGCTGTACAACGGGCGGCACGGCATATGTCATCCGGGCGGCGGTTTGGTTATGTAATCTGATCATCCCCACCCTCCGTCATGCGGATTGGTTCCGGTCCTGATCACGCTGCCTCGGCTTACAGCAGTTGAAAGGCCTGCCGGTGGTGACAGGCCCCGGGTCGGGTTTACTCCAATGGCTTATGTTGTTTGCCCGCTTTGGCGGTGCCCGTTTTGGCCTTACCCTGAATCTCAGGCACGGGTGTCACTTCGTTGCGCGGAAAGTTCTGCCTCTTATTGCTCTCAGTGCCGTGCGGCTCTTTGGGGTCCGGACGGCGCATTCCCGCTTTTGCCATGGTGAAATCTCCTTCCATGCGTTGATACCCTTAGTATGCACGGAAAGAGCATAAGTTAGGCCTGTTTTTGTCCATTCCCGGTTTTGATGACAAAGCATCCCCGCCACTTGACCACACGCTTTTCCTCTTCGCCGCACGAGTCGATGCAGGTGGGAGCCATGCCTTCGCTCGCGTTGACCGACCCCGCCAGCTCGTCCACCGTCACCTCTTCCACGCCGGGCGGCTTTTCCATGCTGCAGCTGCCGCCCACCGGCGCGTCCACGCTAACAAAGCCGGCCGCTGATATCCAGCCCTGCGGCGCAGACGCCGAAGGTACCACGCATGCCGACGCCTCGTTACCCAGGTCCGCGTTAAACGGTGCCGTCTGCTGCTCAACGCTGTGGGTCTCTTGGCTGCGCACCACCGGGAATGCGTTGCATATATAGGATATCGTGCCCATCAGGTGGTAGATGCCCACGCTGACTTCTCCTATGCCCGGCACCTCCACCGGCTCCACCCGGCACGCAATTTTAAGGCTGCTGGTGTCAAACAGCACGCTTTTCACGCCGTTGGGTTCCGAATAGGTTTCATTCAGCGTAAAGGGCGGCGCAAGCTCCGCGGTCACGCAGAAAGGCACCCTGATCTCTGCCATGTTATTTGCCTCCTCGTACAGAATATCGGCTTCGCATATTCCAATGTATTCAGCCCTGCCCGATTATGTGACGTTCGCGGCGTAAGGGTCTGATATCACGCAAAACAAAAAAGCCGCACCGAGCATCCGGTACGGGCATTTGCGTTATTGCATTATCTGTATCCGTCGGGATGGGCCTTGTGGAATCGCCACGCGCTGGCGAGTATGTCGCGGATGCCGAAACGCGGCTGCCAGCCAAGTACCTCCTTTATTTTCGTGGACGACGCAACCAGTTTTGCGGGATCTCCCGGGCGCCGCGGCGCAATGGCGTAGTCGATTTTCCGCCCTACCACTTCGGATGCGGCGCGGATGATCTCCAGCACGGAATAACCCGATTCGCTTCCCAGGTTGTACGCGCAGCTTTCGCCGCCGCGCGCGAGGTCCTCGAGCGCCAGCAGGTGCGCGTCCGCAAGATCGGTCACGTGCACGTAGTCGCGGATGCAGGTGCCGTCCGGCGTGTCGTAGTCGTCGCCGAACACGCACAACCTGTCGCGCCGCCCGTTCACGTACTGAAATATGATGGGCACCAGGTGCGTTTCAGGGGTATGATCCTCACCGATGTCGCCTTCCGCGTCCGCGCCCGCCGCGTTGAAATAGCGCAGTGCCTTGTAGCGGAGGCCGTAGATATTGGAGAAATCCTCCAGCATATTCTCGATCATCAGCTTGGTTTTGCCGTACACGTTGAGCGGCGCTTTGGGAGCGGTCTCCGGTATCGGCACTTCCTCCGGCTCGCCGTACACCGCCGCCGTGGACGAGAATATAAACTTGTCCACGCCCGCATCCATTGCGGCCTTGACCAGGTTCAGGCTGCCCACCACGTTGTTCTCGTAATAATCGTACGGTATCTGCATGGACTCGCCCACCCGGCTGCGCGCCGCGAAATGCATCACCGCGTCCACGCGGTACTCGGCAAAGCAGCGGGCAAGCCCGTCTTTGTCCCGGAGGTCCGTCTCCACCAAAGCGACATCCCGCACGGCCTGCCGGTGGCCTTTGGAAAGGTTGTCCAGCACCACCGGCTCATGGCCGCAACGCTGAAGCTGCCTGACCACGTGGCTGCCGATATAGCCGGCTCCGCCTGAAACCAGCACTTTCATGATTTCACCTTTTATTCCCTTCTCTGTTTGGGTATCCCTTTCTGTGCGAACAGCTTGTCCAGCGTATCCAGCGCGTAGTCCAGCTGTTCTTTCTTATGTTCGCTGATCACGCAGAAGCGCAGCCGCGCCTGATGGCGGGGCACCGCCGGGTAGACCGCGGGCGGCACAAACACGCCGTGCTCCAGCATCAGCGTGGACAGCTCATACGCATCGTTGTCCTCGCCCACCATGATCGGGATGATCGCCGTCTCCTTGGCCAGACAGGTATCGAAACCACGCCGCTGGGCGCCTTCCACAAAGTATTTGATATTCTCATGCAGCGCGGCAACGCGCGGGTTGCCTTCCAGCATCATCCTGACCGCCTCCAGCGACGCAGCGGCCAGCGGCGGGCTGATGCCCACCGAGAACATGAAGCCGGGCAGCGAATAGCGCATGTAGTCGATGAGGCTCTGCTCGCCGGCGATATATCCGCCGCACGTGCCGAGGCCCTTGGAGAGCGTACCCATCTTGATGTCCACATCGCCGGGCAGCAGGTCGAAATAGTCGTCCACGCCGCCGCCGTGTTTGCCGATCACGCAGCTGGAGTGCGCCTCGTCCACCATCAGGAAAGCGCCGTACTTCTTCTTGAGCGCCACAAAATCCGGAATGGGCGCGATGTCGCCGTCCATCGAATACACGCCTTCCACGACAATAAGAATCTTCTCGTATTTGTCGCGCGCCGCCTTCAAAAGGTGCTCCAGCGCGTCGATATCGTTATGCGGGAAAGCCTTGGTGTCGCTTCTCGAGAGCTGGCAGCCCTGCAGTATGGAGTTGTGCGACAGCGCGTCGTAGAGTATCAGGTCGTGCTCGTTGCAGAAATTACCCACGAACGTGACGTTGGTGGAATGGCCGCCCACCATCACCAGCGCGTCGTCAGTATGCTTCCACTGGGCAATCGCTTTCTCCAGCTCGCGGTACAGCGTCTTTTCTCCGGCGATCAGCCGCGAACCGGAAGCCGACGTCCCGTACATATCGATCGCCTTTTTGGCCGCTTCCACCGTGCGCGGGTGGCCCGACATGCCGAGGTAATTGTACGACGCCAGGTTGATCACTTCGCGGCCCGCCACTATGGAAGTGTCGCTCAGCACCGAATCGTGCGCCACGAAATAGGGATCCTTGATGCCCGCGTCCTGCATGCTCAGGCGGCGCTGCGCGTATTCGGCGTATTCGCGCGACAAGCGGAAATCGGTAATCCTGCGCACGGCTTCGCGCCGCGTCTCCGGCGCCTTGGCCTCCAGATTGTTGAGCTTGCGGTATAGCAGCTTGGCAAAGTCCTCCACCGTAGCGCATGAGAAATACTCGGTATCCGGAATGATGATGCCGTACAGCTCCTCCGCCTTGGAGAAAACGCCCAGGCTTGACAGGCTGTCGCCGCCCAGGTCGTCCACAAAATGGTCGGTATCCTTGATGGAAGAAGGCTCCACACCCAGTACTTCCGCGAATATCTGGCGCACCTTTTCCTTGATTTCCTGGTACTCGGTACCGTTATATACAATGCCGTTCGCGGCAGGTTGGCCAGGCTCCGGCTTCGCAGTATCCTTGATGACGCCGCCGCGCACATCGATCTCCTGGAACCGGCCCTGACCACGCTCCAGCATTTCCTTCACCTTCTGCCGGCGCACCTTGATGCCGTTGGCCAGCGGCAGCGGATCCAGCGAAATGTACGCGCGCCGCAGCTTCTTGTAGATGGGCAAAAGACCGTTGATGCGCACGATCTCCGCGATAAGCTCGCTGGTTTTTTCGGCCGAGCCGGTGTGCTCGCCCATGTAAACGATCAGCGTGATGTCGTCGTAAACGCCCTTGGTGGCAATGCCGGCCACGCACATGTGCTCCACGTACGGCAGCTCGGAGAAGCTGTCCTCCAACTCGTCGGGATACACGTTTTCGCCGGATTCGCCCACGATCACGTCCTTTAAGCGGCCTTCGATGTAAAAGTGCCCGTTCTCCTCGCGCGCGATATCCCCGGTGGAAAACCAGCCGTCCTCGCGCGGAATGTACACGCCGTCCACCATTCGGCCCGAATGCATTGCTTTGCCGTTTATCTGCAGCTCGCCTGTCTTGTCG
>JAAXZP010000347.1 GCA_012719815.1 Christensenellaceae bacterium | reverse complement strand
CGCCGTTCTTGACGAGCAGTATCTCGCTGATGATGGAGACGGCGATCTCGGCAGGCTGGCCGCCGCCCAGCGCGAGGCCGATGGGGGCGTACACCGCGTCCAGCATATCCTGCGGGATGCCTTTTTCTTTCAGGCTGGCCATCATGGTGGCCACCTTGTTGCGGCTGCCGATCACGCCGATGTAGCGCGGGTTTTTCCGTATCAGGTGGTAGAGCGCTGCCTCGTCGCATCTGTGCCCGCGCGTGGCGATCACGACAAAGGCGGACGGCGAAAGGGACAGCTTTTCGCATTCCTCGCCGATATCGCCCACCAGTATCTGTTTCGCGTTGGGAAAGTGTTCTCTCGTTGCCGCGTCCTCCCGGTCGTCGATGACGGTCACCTCATAGCCCAGCGTTTCGGCGTACTGGTACAGCACCCGGCCGATATGGCCCGCGCCCACGATCACCAGCTGCGTGGGCGGGCTGTATACCTTGATAAATATCGTCACTTCGCCGCCGCACTCCATCCCCAAGTCCTTTTTCAGGTCGTAATGAATGGTGGCGCTGGTGTTGTGCCTTATGCATTCCTGCGCTTTCCTGATGGACACGTGCTCCAGGTTGCCGCCGCCGATGGTGCCGCCGATGAGGCCGGAGGCGTCCACCAGCATCTCTTTACCCACCTCCGCGGGCGTGGAGCCGATGGCGTCGATGACGGTGACCAGTGCAACTGTGTGGTTGTTGGCGACCAGTTGGGGTATCTGTTCGATGAGCATATCATTCTCCTTTGCTTGGTTGATAAAGCTCCGGCATAAAGCGCCGGATGAACTCTTCGGGCCAGTCCATGCCATAGCCGGTCAGCAGCGCCGGGTACGGTGAATTTTGTACTATTTCCTCAGCCTGCCGGCGGGCGTTTTCATCTATTGTATCGTATTTATTCAGAAACACAGCACGGGGAACGCCGGCTGGCGCATACCGGAACAGGCCGTTTTCGTGCCCGATCAGCGCGAGCACGTGCTCCGCGGCAATGGGCTTACCCGCCGAAGCGCCCGTCACGCCCGTAAACAGCGGCAGGCGGTGTACGTTTTCCTCCGTTGCGGGCTGCCCGAGCGCGTCCAACCCGATAACGCCGATGATGAGATGGACAGGCTGCGGGTACACGGGCTCGGTGTCGTTCGGGCTCTTGATGGGCCTGCGGGCGGCGCCGTCCGCTTCCACGAGTATATCATCGAACAGCCCCAGCGACGTGATCGCGCCGATATCGCCCGCGCTGTATCCCGCCAGTTTGCGGGCGTCGGCCATGCCGGAGGCGGCTGCCATCAGCGGGGCGTCAGGCCGCAGCCGTTCGGGTGGGCCCAGATACAGGGGAATATCGTCCGGGCGGTAGATTCGTGTGGTTGTGGTCAGCAGCACGCGGCGGCCCATGGCGGAGAGCTTATGGCCCAGGCAATACAGCACTGTGGTTTTGCCGCCTGCGCCGACGATGGCAATGACCATTTCAGACGGTTCCTTGCTTAGAATCCATGCTTACATTTTATATGAAACGGGCTGGCATGGCAACGACGGGCGCGGGTAAAATAGGATAAGGGCAGAATGCGAAAAAAATACTAAAAATTATGGCTTGTGCCCGCTTGGATACGTTGACAAAAGCGCATTGGCATGATACAGTCAAAATAAAAAAATATTTAGATTATCAAAAAGTTTTTGTATTTTAATTTCCGCCGTATAAAGGTTGGGTGATAATTCGCTAATTCCAGCCACAGTAAACTTAAATACTTAAAAAACGCATGCTCCAAGACAATTCCAAAAGTATCAAGGGTATGCCGCACAAGGCGCGGTTAATAAGAACACAGAGGCAATACTTTTTTGCCTTGTAGAATATTGAAATAACAGCGAAAGGGAATAGTAAAATGGATTTTGCATTAATCAAGAAGGCCGCTGAAGGTTACGAAGCGGCGATGACAAAGTTTTTGCGTGATCTCATCGCGATCCCCGGCGAAAGCGCGGGGGAAGAGAAGGTGGTCCAGCGTATCCGGCAGGAGATGGAAGCCGTCGGTTTCGATCGCGTCGAGATCGACAGGATGGGCAACATCCTGGGCTATATGGGCAGCGGAGACAGGATCATCGCGTTTGATGCGCACATCGACACGGTGGGCATCGGCAACAGGGACAACTGGACGTTCGACCCGTACGAGGGTTATGAGACCAACGAGGAGATCGGCGGCCGCGGTGCGTCCGACCAGCTGGGCGGCATCGTGAGCGCGGTGTACGGCGCGAAAATCATGAAGGAACAGGGGCTGCTGGCGGGATACACCATTCTGGTGACGGGCACCGTGCAGGAGGAAGACTGCGACGGCCTGTGCTGGCAGTACATCATCAACGAAGACAAGGTGCGCCCGGAGTTCGTGGTGATCACCGAGCCCACTGACGGCAACATCTACCGCGGTCAGCGCGGCCGCATGGAGATCCGCGTGGACGTCAAGGGCGTCTCGTGCCACGGCAGCGCGCCGGAGCGCGGCGACAACGCGATCTATAAGATGGCCGAGATACTGTTGGAGGTCAGGGAGCTCAACGAGCGGCTGCATTACGACCCGTTCCTCGGCAAGGGTACGCTGGCGGTGTCCGAGATATTCTTCACGTCGCCGTCTCGCTGCGCTGTGGCGGACAGTTGCTCCATTTCCATCGACCGGCGTTTGACCGACGGCGAGACGTATGAATCCGCGCTGGAGGAGATACGCGCGCTGCCGTCCGTGAAGAAGTACAACGCCGAAGTGTCCATGTACAAGTACGACCGTCCTTCCTACACCGGCCTGGTGTACCCGACGGACTGCTACTTCCCGACCTGGGTGTCTCCGGAGGACCATATCACGACGCAGGCGATGGTGGAAGCGTACCGCGGCATGTACGGCGAACCCGTGGTGGACAAGTGGACGTTCTCGACCAACGGCGTGTCCATCATGGGGCGGTTCGGCATACCGTGCATTGGCCTCGGGCCTGGCAAGGAAGCGCAGGCGCACGCGCCCAACGAGAAGACCTGGAAGGCCGACCTTGTCAAGTGCGCGGCCATATACGCGGCTCTGCCGACGTGCTACCGCAAAAGAGATGTTCAATAATACTGGAGGAATATTAATATATGAAGGAATTGGTAGAAAAAATAAACAGCCTGAACCTGAAAAACATGTACCTCAACGACTTCTTTCTGACATGGGAGAAGACGGACGAGGAAATCGAAGGCGTATTTTTGGTGGCGGAGCTGCTGCGCAAAATGCGCGAGAACAACATTTCCGCGCGCATATTCGACAGCGGCCTGGGCATCTCGCTGTTCCGGGACAACTCTACCCGCACCCGCTTCAGCTTTGCAAGCGCATGCAACCTGCTGGGCCTCACTGTACAGGACCTCGACGAAGGCAAGTCTCAAATTGCCCACGGCGAGACGGTGCGCGAGACGGCCAACATGATTTCGTTCATGGCGGACGTCATCGGCATCCGAGACGACATGTACATCGGTAAGGGCAACAAGTATATGCGCGAGGTGGCCCAGTACGTGCAGGAGGGCTATGAAGCCGGCGTGCTGGAGCAGCGGCCCACGCTGGTCAACCTGCAGTGCGACATCGACCACCCGACGCAGACGATGGCCGACATGCTGCACATCATCAAGCATTTCGGCGGCGTGGAGAACCTGAAGGGCAAGAAGATCGCGATGACGTGGGCTTATTCGCCGTCGTACGGCAAGCCGCTGTCGGTGCCGCAGGGCGTGATTGGCCTGATGACCCGCTTCGGCATGGATGTGGTGCTAGCGCATCCGGAAGGCTACGAAGTGATGAGCGACGTCGAGGAAGTGGCGCGCAAAAACGCGGCGGCTTCGGGCGGCAGCTTTACCAAAACCAACAGCATGCAGGAAGCGTTCAAGGACGCGGATATTGTGTATCCCAAGAGCTGGGCGCCGTTCGCGGCGATGGAGAAGCGCACCGACCTGTACGGTAAGGGCGATTTTGACGGCATCAAGGCGCTGGAAAAAGAGCTGCTGGCGCAGAACGCGCAGCATAAGGACTGGGAATGCACCGAAGAGATGATGGCGCTGACGAAGAATAAAGAGGCGCTGTATCTGCACTGTCTGCCGGCGGATATCACCGGCGTGTCGTGTGCGCAGGGCGAGGTGCAGGAATCGGTGTTCGACCGTTACCGTGTGCCACTGTATAAGCAGGCGGGCAACAAGCCGTACATCATCGCTGCGATGATACTTTTGAGCAAGGTGAAAGATCCGGGCGCCGTTCTTGCCGGTCTCATCGACAGGGCGAACCCCAGATGGATAGGGTGAACCCCGTGAAAAAGAAAGTCGTTATCGCCCTGGGCGGCAACGCGCTGGGGGAGAATCTTTCGGAGCAGATGGTCGCCATCAGGAGCACCAGTAAGAAAATCGTGGAGCTCGTGAAGGCGGGGTATCAGGTCGTGGTGACGCACGGCAACGGCCCGCAGGTGGGGCTGGTGACCGACTGCTTTGACACTTACAAAATAGACCACGACATCGACCGGTTTACGATGTCGGTCTGCGTCAGCATCACGCAGGGCTACATCGGCTACGACCTGCAGAACATGCTGCGCGAGGAGCTTTTGAACCAGGGGCTGAATATCCCGGTGTCCACGGTCATCACGCAGGTGATCGTGGACCCGGACGACCCGGCGTTTAACGAGCCCACCAAGCCCATCGGTCTGTATCTCAACGACGAGCAGGCTGAAAGGCGGCGGAAGATGGGCGAAGTGCTGGTGAAGTTCCCCAAAGGCTGGCGGCAGGTGGTGGCTTCGCCCGAGCCGCAGCACATCGTGGAGATCGAGACCATCCGTGTGCTGATGGAGGCAGGGCAGGTGGTCATCGCGTGCGGCGGCGGCGGCATACCGGTACAGCAGATCGGCAACCGGCTCAAAGGCGTTGAAGCCATTATCGACAAGGATTTGACTAGCGCGAAGCTCGCGAATTTGATAGACGCCGATTACTTTGTTATACTGACAGCAGTGGAGAAAGTGGCGCTCAACTACGGCAAGGAAAACGAACAGTGGCTGAGCCGCCTGACGCTGGAAGAAGCGCAGAAATACATCGACGAAGGCCATTTCGGCAAAGGTTCCATGTTGCCCAAGGTGATAGCGGCGATGCGCGTTGTTCAGGCCAGGCCGCAGTGCAAGGCGCTGATCACGTCGCTCGACAAGCTGATGGACGGTCTCGAGGGCAAAACCGGCACGGTTATCGTGCCTTAACAGAAGTTTGCAAGGTTCCGGGGGAATGCCTTCTGGCATTTCCCTGACGGAATTTTAAGGAATATTCCCTGTACGGCTTAATTGATGGAAAGGAAACGGCGATGATACTGATCGGAAACGGGGTGCTCATCACCCAGAACGCTTCATGTCCTGTGATCCATGACGGGTGTGTCGTGGTGGACGGGACGCCGATTGCGGACTTTGGCACTACGGCAGAGATGAAGGCAAAATACCGCGACGGCGAATTCTACGACGCACAGGGCGGCGTCATCATGCCGGGCCTTATCAATACGCACGGCCATATCTACAGCGCGTTCGCACGCGGCATGAGCTTAAAGAACAGCAAGGTGTCCAAAAACTTCACGCAGATACTGGAGAACCTGTGGTGGCGCGTGGACCGGGCGCT
>JAAXZP010000031.1 GCA_012719815.1 Christensenellaceae bacterium | reverse complement strand
TGGCTGGACGGCTATTACGACCGGCTGGTGCTGGTGCTGGTGGACGTGGCGGCGGAAGAAGGCCCGGTGAAGTTTGACATCGCCAGGGAACTGCTCAAGCCGTGAGCTTAAGCGCCGCGGGTGTGCGTTTTCGGCGATTTTGTGGTATAGTGAAGACTGGCAGTTCAAAAAACGGGGAGGCATAGTTTGATTACGAGCACATTTATTCCCGGTACGGAGGACAGCTCCGAAGCGCGGGCCATCCGCCGCGAGGTGTTTATCGAGGAGCAGCGCGTTCCCGAAGAAGAGGAGTATGACGGCTTTGACGAGCAGGCGCTGCACCTGATGGTGTATGTGGACGAGGAGCCTGCGGCGACGGGCCGCATCTGGCACGACGGCAAGGGTTTCCGCATCGGCCGGCTGGCGGTGAGGAAGAAGTTCCGCGGGCAGAAGATAGGGGACCTGGCGCTCAGGCTGCTGATATACAAGACGTTTGAGTCGGGCGCGGAGAAAATCGATATCAGCGCGCAGACGTATATTGTGCCGCTGTACCGCAAATTCGGCTTCAAGGAGCACGGCGAGGAGTATATGGAGGCGGGCATTCCGCACATGGCGATGACGCTGAAAAAAGAGGATGTGGTTTACCCGTCGGCATGCGGGCGGCAGTAAGGAGGGAATATGGAGCTTAGGCTGGAGCCGGGGGCAAAGGCCCGCGTGGAAAAAACGGTGGAGTATAAGGACACCGCCAGGGCGGTGGCGAGCGGGCTGGCGGAGGTGTTTGCCACGCCGTCGATGATCGCGCTGATGGAGAACGCGGCGTATCTGGCGGTGCAGCCGCTGCTGCCGGAAGGGATGTCCACAGTGGGCGTGCGCATCGACGCAAAGCACATCGCCGCAACGCCGATGGGCCTTAAGGTATGGGCGGAGGCGGTGCTGGTGGAGGCCGACGGGCGCAGGCTGACGTTTGATATCGAAGCTTTTGATGAGAAGGAGAAGATCGGGGAAGCGCGGCACGAGCGGTTTATTATCGACGAGCAGAAATTTATGAGCCGCGCAAAGGCAAAGGGCAGGACATGAGACTGGATTTGCATGTGCACACCACGTTTTCGGACGGAGACATGACGCCGCAGCAGGTGGCGGATTTGGCCAAGAGCGTGGGGCTGGACGGCCTGGCCATTACCGACCACGACGAATTCCGCGGCTTTGTCGAACTCGTGCCGGTGCCCGGCATGATGCTGATTCCCGGCATTGAGATCGCGGCGATGGAAGGCGACTGCGAGGTGCATGTGCTGGGGCTTAACATCAACTGCCGCAGCAAGGGCATCCACAGCTATGCGCGCAGCGCCGTGGAAAAGCGGTGGCAGCGCGCCCGGGTGATAGCGGATAAGCTTCAGGCGGCGGGCTATAACGTGACGCTGGAGGATATCGAGCAGGAGTGCCGGGGCAATGCGCCGGGACGGCCGCATGTCGCGCTGGCGCTGATCAAAAAAGGGTACGCGCAGTCGCTGGAGGACGCGTTTGAGCGGTTTGTGGCTCGCGGGACGCCTTTCTATGTGCCGCTGGAGAGAGTGTCGGTGGAACGGGCTGCGGAAATTATCGTGCAGGCGGGCGGCAAGCCGGTGCTGGCGCATCCGGGTCTGCTGAAGGGCGGCGTGTGGGACGCGCTGGCCCCGCGGCTGAGGGACGCCGGCTTCTGGGGCGTGGAGGCGTTCCACCCGGCCCACAGCGACGGGCAATGCCGCCTGTTCGAGAGCGAGGCGCGGCGGCTGGAGCTTTTTGTCACGTCGGGCAGCGATTTTCACGGCGCGCTGGGCTCGCGCGCGCCTCTGGGCGGCGAGAAGCGCGGCGGCGCATATCTGCGAAAAAGTATTAAAGCGCTGCTCTCCGAAATACGCTCCGGCGCATAAGCTTATTGCCTGTCCCGGCCTGTTAATTGTGTATAAACGATGTTGATTGTGCGGGTTATAAGTGCTAAAATAGGCGCGTGCACGGTAATACAAGTTGAATCGGGGGACAGGAGAATTGGATTCCTATAGCAGCGATATCAAGATATTTGCAGGTTCTTCGGGCATCCCGTTCGCCAAGAAGATGTGTAAATATCTTGGAAGCGAGCTGGGTGACTCGGAAGTTATCACTTTTTCGGACGGAAACATATTTATCAGGATTAAAGAGACAGTACGCAACAAAGACGTCTACGTTGTTCAGCCGATCGGCATGAACCCCAATAACGAATTTGTTGAAATATTGTTCTGGATGGATGCGCTCAAACGCGCGAGCGCCAATTCCGTGACCGCCGTCATTCCGTATTTTTCCTACGCGAAAGGCGACAAGAAGGACGAGCCCCGCGTGTCCATCCGGGCGCGCGTGTGCGCCGAGTGCATTGAGCTGGCCGGCGCCG
>JAAXZP010000346.1 GCA_012719815.1 Christensenellaceae bacterium | reverse complement strand
GTGCTGTCGTTTACGGTACGGCATTTAAAATGCGCGGCGGGCATCGTGATTACCGCCAGCCATAACCCGAAGGAATATAACGGCTACAAAGTATACGGTCGGGACGGCGGGCAGATCACCGACGCGCTAGCCAAAGCCATTTCCGACTGCATTCGGCAGGTGGAACCGATTGACAGCGTCAGGACGATGGATTTCGACCGGGCGCTGGCTGAGGGGCGCATCCGCTGGATTGGCGACGACGTGCTGGACGCGTATGTGGCCAACGTGCTGACGCTCTCGGGCGGCTTGACGCCTGAAGCGCGCCGGGCGCTTAAAATTGTGTATTCACCTCTGCACGGCACGGGGCTTGTGCCGGTCACGCGCGTGCTGGCCAAGGCGGGATTTGAACAGGTGACGGTGGTGGAGGCGCAAAAGATGCCGGATACCGAGTTTTTCACCGTCAGGAGTCCCAATCCGGAAGACCACGATGCGCTGACCATGGCGATCGAGCTCGCGAAGCAGCAGGAGGCGGACATCGTGATCGCCACCGACCCGGACAGCGCCCGCTTGGGGATTGCGGTGCGGGACAGCCGGGGCGAATACGGCTTCATGAACGGTAATCAACTGGGCTGTCTGCTGCTGGACATCTGCCTGCGCTCCAGAAAGGCGAAGGGACAGCTTAAGCCCGAGGACTATGTGGTCAAAACCGTCGTCACCACGCGGATGGCGGACGTTATGGCGAAGGATTACGGCGTCCGGATTTTCGACGTGCTGACCGGGTTCAAGTACATCGGCGAGCTGATCGGCAGGATGGAGACGGCTGGCCAGGGCGATTTCATATTCGGCTTTGAGGAGAGCTACGGTTACCTCTCCGGCACGTTTGTGCGCGACAAGGACGCGGTGATCGCCGCGCTGCTCACGTGCGAGGCGGCGGCTTACAGCAAGGCCGGCGGATATACGCTGCTGGACGCGCTGCAAAAGCTGTTCGCGCGTTACGGCTACTTTGAGGAAGCGCTCAAAAGCTATACCCTGCCGGGCAAGGACGGCGTCGAGAAGATTGCGGCGCTGATGGACGGCCTGCGCTCCCGCGCGCCCCAAACACTGGGCGGCATGAAGGTGACGGCGGTCAGCGATTACCTGCGTTCACAGCGCGTATCGGCGTTGGGGGTTCAGCCTATCGATCTGCCCATGTCCAACGTGCTGCTGTACGATCTGGAAGGCGAGGCGTGGTTTGCCGTGCGGCCTTCGGGCACGGAGCCCAAGCTCAAGATATACATGGGCGTGAAGGGGGCTTCCGCCGCGGACAGCGCAGCGAAGATATCTGCCCTCAAAGCCGAAGCGGACAGACTGGTAGGGCAGGTTTAGCGTTAGAGAATTATCCGTCATCGGAATTACGATGCGGGAGAGCTGGTAGTATATTGCGGTGAAAGCTTTTTGGAACAAAATCAAATTGATTATTCCTGAGTTCATCAGGTTCGCTCTGGTAGGCGGGCTGTGTTTTATTATCGATTACGGCCTGATGGTGGCGCTGAAGGAACTCCTGGGCGTTCATTACCTTATCGCCGCAGCTGTTGGCTTTACCGTATCGGTGATCGTCAATTATATTCTTTGCGTCGTTTGGGCTTTCAAGGGCGTCGAGAAAACAAACAAGGTGGTAATGGCCGCCTTTTTTATGACCAGCCTTGTCGGCCTCGGGCTGAATGAGCTCTTCATGTGGATATTTGTGGACTTCATGCACATTTCCTATTTGATAGCCAAGATCATCACAGCCGTGCTCGTGATGATATGGAACTACATAACAAAAAGGAAAGCGCTGTATATGAAACGCAAAGAGGCCACGGGGCCGTGAAAAACCGCAGTGCTCATTACCCTGCGAACAAAACCCGGAGTCGGATAAGCAAATCAATGCCGTCCTCTGCATATGCTTAAAAACAGGCATGAATGCGGAGGGCGTTTTTATGTTCGATATCTTAAGTCTCGTTAAAGAGCTGCTTTTATTCGCCGGGTACCTTTCGGGAAAAACATTTCCCAAGCCGCTCACCAAAGAGGAGGAGGCGGAATACCTCAAGCGCTCGGCCCGCGGCGACGAAGCAGCGCGACACAAACTGGTGGAGCACAACCTGCGCCTGGTGGCGCACATCGTCAAGAAATACCAGAACACCGCCCTTTCTGCCGACGATCTCATCTCCATCGGTACCATCGGCCTCATCAAAGCCGTCAATTCATTTCTGCCCAGAAAAGGGACGCAGCTGGCGACCTATGCCGCCAAATGCATCGAGAATGAGGTGCTGATGGCGCTGCGCTCCAGCAAGAAACAAAAAAGCGAAGTGTCGCTGAGCGACCCGATCGGCGTGGATAAGGAAGGGAACGAGATATCGCTGATCGATATTCTGGGCACGCGGGAAGACATGGTCGCCGAGCAGGCGGAACTCAGGATCCAGACGCGCGCGCTGTATAACCTTTTGGACAAATGCCTGACGCGGCGTGAACGGGCTGTGATTGAGATGCGGTACGGCCTGGGCGGCACGAGGCCGCAGACACAGCGCGAGATCGCCAAGAAGACGGGCATTTCCAGATCCTACGTATCGCGCATCGAGAGCAAGGCCATCGCCAAGCTGGCGGCGGAGCTGGCAAAAAAAACGCCTTCATGAGGCGCAGTATCGGATGGCAGCGCATGGTGCCTCCCTTATCAGTATACATGGTTGTATGCTAAGCAGGCAAGGCAGCGCACAAGCCGGGCAGGCAGAATGCAGTTCCGGAACACATGGGGGGATTGCTCGCCAACCGCGGTCGGCGCAATAAAGGGCTTGACTATTCGTCCTCCTGATGGCTTTTACCGCAGCAGTCCTTATATTTTTTGCCGCTGCCGCAGGGGCAGAGATCATTGCGGCTGACTTTTTTCTTGCGCACCGTCGGGAACGGTATGACATTGTTTTTACGCGGCGCGCTGTCTGCCGGTTTGGAGGAATCGGGCGCGTGCAGCTCTGCGGGAGCGCTGCCCTTGTTGTACCATGTCGGTATGCTGTTGGCAAAACCGGTGTAAAGGTCGAATACCTTCCGGGCTTCCTGTATGCTTTGACGGCTGACGATATCGCGGATAAATTTGGGGATTTCGATGCGCATGTCGAGCTGGCTGCGGTGGGCTATGATATCCGCCGCCAGCACCTCTTCCGCCTCCATTTCGTCCATGCCGTAGCTGACCAGAAGCTCGAAGAGCTCGTTGTAGTGACGCGGGGGCTCGCGGAAAGCGAACATCGCGAAATCGATGAAATCCTCCCGGGAATAGGGGTGGTAGGGGATGTCGGCGCGCTGCTGCATCACAGCGTACCATTCCTCCGGATCTTCCACCAGGTCGGAGAACCACCAGTACCCGTTGCCCATGTCCATAACGTACGACAGTATCCTGACCTCGATGCGGTGGCTTAAAAAGTCGTAAGCCTGATTGGGATTCAGCTTGGGATAGCACCGGCAGAACACGTCCAGAAAATGCGACTCCTCCATCAGGCCGTATATGTCCAGAATGCCCAGCGCGCACAGCTCCATCTCCTGCCATTCTTCCAGCTGCTGCGGGTCCGGGCGGACATTCAATATCGTGTCGTAGAGGAACCGGGAGACGATGGCCTGGCCCTCTTCATAGTCAATAAGCCCCATGTATTCCAGCTGATCGTAGATCTGCTCCATGTCGCCGAATTGCGGACTCGTGTTGCCTGCGGATTTAAACACGCCGAGCGGCTCCTTTTCAAAAAGCTCCGTCACAAAAGTGATAACCGGATAGCTGAACATGGAGATAAACGCCCGGGAGTTAAGCGTATAGAGCTCTTCCAGCCGGCGCACCATGCGCTCCTTGGACCAGTAATCGGGCAGGGTATCGCCAAACATCTCAGCGATATCCTGCATGTCCATCTTTTTGAGCTTCATTAAAAAATGAGATAACGGTTTCACTGTGCCTATCAGTTCTGTCATATGCCACCAGGTTCTGTGTTTTATCGTTATTCTAACCGTTATTGTGATGATATTCAATCCTTTTATACGGGTTATGCAGCGTGCGCTTTGCCGAGGTGTTCGGTTCCGGCGTATGAGAGAGCGGGGCTATTTTATCAGCCGGGCGTGCACCGCAAACCGCGCGTCGTCGAACTCGTAGGTGCAGGTGGACAGCGTCAGCACTACGTCGCCCGCCGTCAGCACGGTATCTGTGGGGAAGAGGCTTTTGCTCTGAATCGTCTGCAGAAACGACAGCCACTCCGCGTCGTCCCTGAACGTCGTGTCGATGTAATAGAAGCTGGTGTCCGTCACGTAAGCGGAAAATATCTCCCATTCGTGGTCCGCGTACAGCGTGTCGAAACGGAAGATCCGGTTCTCGCGGAAAAACTGTTCGTCCTTGTATTTCATCAGGTTGTGAAACATGGTGCCTTTTTTCATGTTGTGCCCGTAGAGTATGAGATGACCTTTCAGCGGTTCGGGGCCGATGGTGCAGCGGTAGTCGAGGAATATCGCGCCGCTGCGTGTTTTTTTGCGGTCGTAGCCCCTGCGCAGGTAATACTCGTTGTCGTCGCCCTGCACGACCAGATAGTGGATATCCGCCGCGTCCATGCTGATGCGGCCCACAACGTCCTCGTTGAGATTCAGCGCGTCGGCAAAGCTGTCACGGGGAAACTGGAAAGCGGGGTTGTCTTCCGGTGTGGTGCCTTCCAGTGCGGCTTCTTCTAGGGGAGCGGGCTGCACGAAAGCTGGCTGGACCGCGGGCTCCGGCTGGGCGGATGCGGCCGCAGGCTGGGGCAATAGAGTTCTGTTATACAGCGCCAGCGCGACGTCTTCTGCCGGGTCTTCGATGTTTTCGGATAGGAAACTCGGCAGCCATACGAACGCGCCCACAAATATGAGCATGAAGCCGAGCAGTATCGCCGTCACCGCGATGGCAATCTTGGTCAGCAGCAGGCACCTGTCGTCAGCCGAGCGGCGTGACGCGGCGCAGCTCGTATGGGGATGGCGGCATACCTTGTCCAATATCCACTCGCTCCTCCGCCCGCCTTTTTCAAGAAAGGCAGCGTTTGGTATGGCTTTGCACGTGCTGTATCACTGCGCATTCCTATGGATATGGAGAAAGGGCCGCTTTCATACCGGGTTCGACAAAATCAGTGGCAATACGGCAGGGAATAAGAAAAAAACTCCGGTTTTAGAATGTGGTTATGGGGAGCTGATGCTTCCTGTTTCAGTTTTCAGGCAATAAAAAAACGCACCCCGCAGATACAAGGTGCGCTTTGCTCTATAGGTATTGTTTTTTATTCGCGGAACAATACCGTATTGTTCTCCATGCTGTCGATGATGGCAAGGCTTTGCACGTTATAGCCTTCCGCGCGCAGCTGGTCGCCGCCGCCCTGGAAGCCCTTTTCGATCACGACGCCGATCCCCGCGACATACGCGCCTGCCTGCTTGCTGATGTCCAGCAGGCCGCGCTGCGCTTTGCCTGTGGCCAGTATATCGTCGATGATCAGTATGCGGTCTTTGGACGTCAGATACTTTTTCTCCAGTATGACGGTGTAGTCATGGCCGCGGGTATAGCTGGTCACCTTGGAGCGGTATACCTCGCCGTCGATGTTCTTGCTCTCCGATTTCTTGGCGAACACCACCGGCACGTTGAAATACATCGCCGTCAGGCAGGCCACCGCGATGCCGCTCGCCTCAATGGTGATGATCTTGGTGATGTTCTCGCCGCCGAATATGCGCCGGAACTCCTTGCCGATCTCCTCCAGAAGGTTGATATCGATCTGGTGGTTCAGAAACCCGTCCACTTTGATGATGTGGCCGTCCTTGACTTTGCCGTCCCGGCGGATGCGTTCTTTCAAAAGCTCCATTTTTTATCCCCTAAAACTATTTAAAAAATCATTAAATGTATAGCTCTAAGCTTTGTTTAAGGATTGTACAGCTTGACCTCCTGCCAGGCGTCGGAATACACCTGGGTAAATTCGCCCAGGTCGCCGAACACTTCGCAGCGGGCGATTACTTCGTCCCCCGGATTGAAGGCGTTATTGGCGAGGTATTCCGGATCTATGATCTTCATCGCTTCCGCGTTGGGCGTGGAATAGCCGATGTATTCGGTGTTGATTTTGGCGACATCGGGCTGTAGCAGGTAGTTGATGAACTTCTCCGCAGCCTCCGGGTTTTTGGCGGATTTGGGTATCACCATGCAGTCAAAGAACAGGTTGGACCCCTCTTCCGGCACGCTGAACGCCAGGTCTTCGTTCTGCTGCATGCAGTACACCGCGTCGCCCGAGTATGTAAGCCACATCGCGCCCGAGCCGCCAATCATGCTGTCGCGCAGCTCGTCAGTGCCGTAGCTCTTGACGAGCGGCTTTTGCCTTTTCAGTTCCTCAACAGCTTCCCTGATCTGGCTTTCGTCGCGCGTGTTGAGGCTGTAGCCCAGCTTCTTGAGCGTTGCGCCGATGGAGTCGCGCATGCTGTTGTACATGTAGATTTCGCCGGCGTATTTTTCGTCCCACATGATGTTCCAGCTGGTGACCGGTTCGGTGACCATGGTCTTGTTGTACAGTATGCCCACCGTGCCCCAGGTATAAGGTACGGAATACTCGCCGGTGGGGTCGTATTCCTTGTTTAAAAACTTTTGGTCGATATTTTTGATGTTCGGGATGTTGCTGAAATTGATCTTGCGCAGCATGCCCTCCTTAATAAGCCGCTCCACCAGATAGTCAGACGGGATAACGAGATCGTAGTCCGCGCCTTCGGTGGTCAGCGAAACGTACATCTCCTCGTTGGACGTGACGGGGATGTAGTTGACGTCGATGCCGTATTCGTCTTCAAACCTGTCGATGACCGACTGCTCAATGTAATCGCCCCAGTTGAGGAGTTTCAGCGTGGGGCGGCTGCTGCATCCCGGCAGAGCGGAGGCGGCGCCCACCGCCAAAATCAGTACGATCAATACCGCTATCAGTTGTCTTTTCATCAATGTCTCCTTTGTTCCTGCTCTTCATATTGTGCCGTACTTGTACGGTTTTTAACTCTTTTGCGCGTGGTTGCGATGACGTCGGGGTTGCGCTTGTTGATCAGTATGAGCAGCACGATCACCACCACAAACATGATGGCGGACAGCGCATTGATTTCCGGCTTGATGCCCTTTCTTGCCATCGAGTAGATATAGATCGACAGGTTGGGCAGCACGCCCTGCGTCGAGAAAAAGCTGATGACAAAGTCGTCAAACGACAGCGTAAACGCGAGTATCAGCCCCGTGATGATGCCCGGCATGATTTCGGGCAGTATCACCTTGCGCAGAGCCTGCCTGGGCGTCGCGCCCATGTCCAGCGCGGCTTCATACAGCGCCGTGTCCATGCTTTTTAGCCGCGGCAGCACCGAGAGCGTGGTGTAGGGCAGGCAGAACGTGATGTGCGCGATCAGCATGGTGGCGTAGCCGCGCGGAATCTTTAGCAGTATGAACAGCAGCAGCAGCGACACGCCGGTCACGATATCCGCGTTGACCATCGGGATATACGATACGCCGATCACCATGGATTTGGAACGCTTTTTAAAGCCGTTGATGCCGAAAGCCGCCAGCGTGCCGATGACGGTGGAAATGAGCGCCGAAAGCAGCGCGATGCTGACGGTGACGGCCAGAGCGTCCAGTATCTGCCTGTCGGTGAACAGTTCGCCGTACCATTTCAGCGAGAAACCGCCCCATTTGGCCATGGTGCTGGACGCGTTGAACGAGAACACGATCAGCGTGAGTATCGGCACGTAGAGGAACAGCAGCACGATGACGATGTAGAAGCGGCGGACGAAGCTTCTCATAGCAGGTACCCCTCCCCGTCCTTGTCGATGCGGCGTATGATGACCATACTGACCAGCATCAGCAGGAACATGACCACTGCCAGCGCGGAGCCGAAGTTCCAGTCGTTGGTGACCAGGAACTGCTAGGTGATGATGTCGCCGTACATGTTGTATTTGCCGCCGCCC
>JAAXZP010000345.1 GCA_012719815.1 Christensenellaceae bacterium | reverse complement strand
CCCAGGCAAAAATCGCGGCCGTTGCGGTCTTTGAACTTGACCATCTCAGTACCAAACACGTC
Source organism: Christensenellaceae bacterium (assembly GCA_012719815.1). GTDB lineage: Bacteria > Bacillota > Clostridia > Christensenellales > SZUA-584 > SZUA-584. The sequence goes on along the minus strand of JAAXZP010000345.1, from coordinate 4,034 downwards.
CCACCGGCCCGACTGCTGGTAATATTCCGCCGGCAGGAATGCGGACATGACAAGCTCCTGCGCACCCGCCGCGTCCATCTCCTCACGGATAATATTCTCAATTTTCTTAAATACCCTAAATCCCAGCGGCATCAGCGCATACACGCCCGCCGCCAGACGGCGAATCATCCCCGCTTTCAGCAGCAGCACATGACTTTCCGCCTCAGCTTCTGAAGGCACTTCTCTCTGTGTCGAGAAGAGTAGCTGTGACATTCTCATAAACAAAAAACTCCTTCAATCCTATATACTCGCAAAGTATATCACAATCGAAGGAGCTATACAACAAAGTTGCGGCCCGCAGACTGATTTATTACCCCGATTTTAATGCGGCTTACGCTTTTTTGGAGCTGCGGTGGACGGTTTGCGCTGCTGATGACCGGCTTTGAGCCTTTTCACTTCATGACCGGCAGTATAAACGTCTGCCCGTCGGCTTCAAGTATGTGCAGCTTCGTGCCGTACACCGATTCCAGCCGTTCGCGCGTCAGCACGTCCTCCGGCAGTCCCACGGCTGCCAGCGTACCCCCCTGCATCAGCACGATCTGGTCGCAGTATGTGAGCGCAAGGTTTAAGTCGTGCAGCACGCATACCACCGATATGCCGTGCTCTGCGGCCAGCCGCTTCACCGTGCTCATGATGTGCACCTGATGCTTAATATCCAGGCCGGTTACCGGTTCGTCTAGCAGCATGATATCCGCCTGCTGGGCGAGCGCGCGCGCGAGTATCATCATCTGCCATTCGCCGCCGGAAAGCTCCGTCACCAGCCGGTCCTTAAGATGTGCGATACCCGCCTCTTTTAGCGCGTTCATCGCGATCTCATAATCTTCTTTGGTTTCACCGCGCCAGCGCTTAAGGTGCGGGTTTCGGCCCGTCAGCACGATGTCGCCCACAGTGAACTCGTATTCCAGCGCCGCGTGCTGCTGCACCAGCGCCATCCGCCGGGCTACCTCGCGCGCGGGCATGGTGGTTACGTCCCTCCCACCCACGGTCACCTTGCCGGAGTCCGGCTTGATATAGCCGGATATGCACTTGAGCAGCGTCGTCTTACCCGAACCGTTAGGGCCAATGATGCCACAGAACCGCCCTGCCGGTATGTCGAAGCTCACGTTGCATAGCGCCAGCTGCGGCGGTTCATACGCGTATGATACCTGCTGTACGGATATATCGCTCATCGCTTCACCCGCCTTCCCCGGCGCAGCAGGAACAGGAAAAACGGCACGCCGATGATCGCGGTAATCACGCCCACGGGTATCTCCTGGCTATCCAGCACCAGCCGCGCCAGAGTGTCCGCAATCAGCAGGAACACGCCGCCGCCGAAAAATGAGAGTGGCAGCAGCGCGCGGTGGTCCGGCCCTATCACAAGCCGCAGCATGTGCGGCACGATAAGGCCCACAAATCCGATAATGCCGGATACCGACACCGCTGACGCCGCCGCAACGGTGGTCAGCACAATCAGGCTGCGCCGCACGCGGCCCGCGTCCACGCCCAGGTGCCGTGCAGCTTCGTCGCCCTGCAGCATGATGTTAAGGTCGCGCGCGAAGCACAGGCACAGCGCCGAAGCGACCAGCATCACGGGCACGGCGATGAACACCTTTTCCCACGACGCCGACGTAAAGCTGCCCATCGTCCACATCACGATGTGCTCCATCTTGTCGCGGAATATAATCATAAAGCAGTAAACGAGCGCGGTGCTCAGCGTGCTGATCGCGATGCCCGAAAGCAGCAGCGAAAACGTGGTCACCTTGCCGTTGGTGGACGCCAGGCGGTACACCAACAATACCGCTGCCAGCGCGCCGATAAACGCAAACAGGTTCACCGCGCCAAAACCCCGGAATGCCCGCGTCGATGAAAAAGCCAGCGCGGCAGTGGCCCCTAAAGCCGCTCCCGCGCTGACGCCAATCACATACGAATCCGCCATCGGGTTTTTGAACATGCCCTGCAGGCAGGCGCCGGATATCGATAGCGCGCCGCCCGACACAAAGGCGAGTATCGCGCGCGGCAATCGCAGGTTGAAGAATATGAAATGGACATTCGCCCTTGCCGTCCCGGTCATCAGGGCCAGCAGATCTTTAAGGCTCACGCCCGAGCTGCCGAACAGAAACGCCGAAACAAACGCGGCGATGCCCAGCGGCAGCAGCACAGCGATCACCAGCCTCAGTTTTCCTGCATGCGCCTTATCCATCACTTCTCCGCGAGATATTTCTCTATGGCCTGCTGAACGGTCTGAAGCGCCTCAATGATGCGCGGGCCGGGCCGTTCGATGATGTCCGGAATAATAAAGTAGTAGTGCCGGTCTTTTATCGCAGTCAGTTCGGAATAACCCACCGCCGCCAAAAGGTCATCCTCGGCTATGTTCTTTGATACGATCAGAACGTCCGGGTCAGCCGTCACCAGGTCTTCCAGCGGGTACTCCAGCCATTCCGACTCGGTATCGTCCGTCACGCAGACGCCGCCCGCCATCTCGAGCACGCTGTTGATGAAGCTGCCCTTGCCGGACGTCCAGTTGCCGTACTCGCCGATGCCCATCACATAGTAGATGGACGGCTTGTACTCAAATGCGGCGGCCTTTTCCTTCACCGCAGTTTCCACCTGCTCGATCTGCTCGCACAGCGCTTCTGCTTCCTCTTCCTTGCCCACCACAGAGCCGATCAGCGTGATGCTCTTGGCGATGTCGTCATAATACGTGGCTTCGCTCGCCACCACAGTCACGCCCGCCTCCTTGAGCCTGGCGATGTCCTCATGCTGCAGCCCGTTGCCGGCGAACACCACCGTAGGCTCCAGCCCGATCACTTTCTCGATATCGAAGCCGTTGAAATCGCCCACCACTTCAATATTGGCCGTCTCGGGCGGGTAGGTGGAGCTGATATCGATACCCACAATGCTGTCTCCCAGCCCCAGCGCAAACAGTATCTCCGTCGTGCTGGGCGCGGTGGAGACAATGCGCAGCTCCGCCGCTTCCACCGGCGCTACCTTCTCGCCCATGGCGTCGGTGTCTTCCTCGATCAGGTCTTTGGGCACCGGCGTGGCAGCCGCGGGCGCGGGAGCCTGCTCGCGCTGCGCATTCTGCGGCGCACAGCCGGCCAGCAAAGCCGCCGCCATCAGCACAGCCAGCAGCCCAAAACACAGCTTTTTCATCTGAAATTCCTCCATGGCCTGTTATTTTCCACGAAGGGAAAACGCACCAGGCCATCCGCATTGTCCGTTAAAAAACGCCCGGGAAACAGGATGCCCAGGCGTTGTTTACTGATTGCAGCCGTCTGCATCTTCCCTCCGAAGAATTCGCGACTATACGTTTTGGCAGGTTTACCGGCTCGGCTTCATCCCTCCTGAACGCCTTCCCAGGTTTCCCCAGTGGCATTGTGTCCAGGCAGTCGGCCATACGGTAGCGGGGGCTGCAACGGCATCTCACCGTTTTCCCTATTATCCATATCGGCACCAAAACATCGGTCTATTCACTTGAAGCCAGCATAGCACATGCAGGCGGCAGCGGTCAACCGCACCCCTGAATTTGAATAAGATTTTCCCAAACCGAAGCGTTTTCGTTGTATTGCGCACCAAATTTGTACACAAATTTACATATTGACAGGCATGCGATTAAATATTAGAATATTCAATGCGCATTCAGACGGGGGATTAGCTCAGGTGGCTAGAGTGCCTGACTGGCAGTCAGGAGGTCATGGGTTCGAGTCCCATATTCTCCACCAAAATAACAAGTGTTGAAATAGCAGCTTCAACACTTGTTTTATTTTTGATCTTAAAAAATTACATACCAATAGCACACAAGTTGCTCATAATCGCTTAATTCCAATATAATTTCCATCTTCATCATAAGCTGGACAATGAGTATAACCACAAGCATTCCATATAGCATCGAATATCGGCTTTAGTATAGTTTCTGGTTCAGAATTAAAATCATCGACAAGTATATCTGGTATTAATAAGGCATCTCTATCGATTGATCCTAGTCTTTCTATCCACCGAGTCATACTATATATGGT
>JAAXZP010000344.1 GCA_012719815.1 Christensenellaceae bacterium | reverse complement strand
ATCGCTACAATGGATATCAGCACCTGTGTCCCCTCTGGCGTCGTGTCGCTAATTAGCGCTTTCATAAACGCAGCCGCCACGATGCCCGACAGGTTGGCTTTGCCTATCATCGAAAGATCAATGCCGCCCGTGATCATCGGCAGCATACAGCCTATGGCCAGTATGCCGATTTCGGGTATCTGACCGACCATCGACTGCAGCGTGGAGCCGGAAAAATACTTGAAATTTCCCTTGAGCGCATATGACATAAAGCCCATGGCCAGGTACGACACCACCATGAAGACGAACAGCCAACCCAGCTTTGACTCAAAGAAGATATGGCGCAGCCATGAGGTTTTTCTGATTTTTTTCGTTTCCATATCCGATCCCCTTATTCCTTAGTAGTCTGTGGCGCCGGCGATATCTCCACGTGGAGCTTGCGCTTTTCTTTCAGCGCCTGGTACGCCGTCAGGCTCGTGCCTATCACCAGCACCATGCCCACGACAAACCTCTGCCAGTAGGTGGGAATGCCCACAGTATTAAGGCAGTTGTTCACGAGTTGTATGAGCAGCACGCCCAGCACAGTGCCTGTCAGCGTACCATGTCCACCGGTAATGCGCGCGCCGCCGATAATGACCGCAGCGATGGTGATCATTTCCTGCCCGATGAGGTCCATGGGATTGCTGTTCACATATGTAATGGTATGGACCATACCTCCAAGGCCGTAGAGCGCACCGGCAATGGTGTACACGATAAGCTGGGTGTTGGGAACATTGATACCGGCTCTCATCGCGGATTCGGTGTTGCCGCCGATGGCAAAAATGTTGGCGCCCAGCATCGTATAGCGCAAGAACAGGAACATGATAATAAGCAGCGCAATGGCGATAAACACAGTGGTGGACAGCGGAGCGGCCACGCCGTTGGCATTATACACAGTCAATAAATACGTTCTGCCGGCTGTCAGTATGCCAATCGGCACGCGCGAAATCTCGCGGGAACCGATGAAGAACAGCATGACGCCGTTGATGATGCTGTTCATGCCCAGCGTCGCAATCATCGGCGGTATCTTCAGCCGGGAAATAAGCAGGCCGTTGATCATGCCCAGGCCCGTACCGAAAGCCACGGCCAGCACATATGGCAGCAGCGCGGAGCCCTCATAGTTCATCTCGTACACGATTTTGGTCGCGGTAAACATCGAGAATGCGCCGATGCCCGCAACGGTGATGTCAATGCCGCCGGAGAGTATCACAAGATAGGCGCCCACCGCGTAAATCAGCGGCTCAATCGCCGTTTTTAAAACCGACACCACGCTGTATGCCGAGAAAAACACGGGACTGATGATGCTGACAATGGCATAAATCAGAAGTATCACAAGAAAAACGTATAGCTCGTTCGATTTTGCCATTCTTCTTAGTCTATTGCGAATCATCTGAACTTTCATTCCTTTCAATATATTTACCCGTTACGCAAGCATGCTCGCAAGCTGATCGGGGGCAAGCTCTTTGGTATCAAACTCGCCGACAATGCGTCCCATTTTCATAACAGCCACTTTGTTACAGTTGGCAAGCAGCTCGGGTATATCGTCGGATATGATGATGACGGCCATGCCGTTGTTGGCCAGCTGTCTGATGATCTTGTGAATCTCCGACTTCGAGCCGATGTCCACGCCCACAGTGGGGCCGTTCAGTATGAGCAGCTTGGGGTTGCGTGCCAGCCATTTCGCCAGCACTACTCTTTGCTGGTTTCCGCCGGACAGCGTGCTGATGATGTTCTCCGGATCCGGCGTTTTAATGGCAAGCTCCTTGACCCATTTCTCCCCAACCTCTTTCAGCGCGCGTATATCGGAAATGCCCAGGTTTTTCTTGTACTTGTCAAGCACGCCGACATAGATATTGCTGGCTATCGATTTCTTGATGAAGAGGCCTTCCGTCAGGCGGTCTTCCGGCACATAGCCGATGCCAATGTCAATGGAGTCCTGAACGCTCTTGATCTTGACCTCTTTCCCCTCGAAGAATATCTTGCCGGAGGTCGGCGGGTACTGCCCGAACAGGCACTGCGCAAATTCAGTCCGACCCGAGCCGAGAAGGCCCGTCACGCCCACGATATCGCCGCTGTTCACCGTGAGGGATACGTCCTCGAACCCGTCTTTGAGCGACAGATGCTCCACCCGCAGCACTTCCTTGCCGTTCTTGATCTGCTGGACGAAAGGCTCATCCTTTATCTCGCGGCCCGTCATGTAGTAGGCAAACTTGCTGATGTCGAAGTCGGATGTTTTTTCGCCGTCGATGACGGTAGACCCGTTCCGCAGTATCGTCACGGTGTCCGTCACATCCATCACTTCTTCCAGCTTATGCGTCACGAATATGACGGAAATGCCTTCCTGCTTGAGCTGCGTGATGATTTTCAGCAGCGACGTCACTTCTTTTTTGGTGAGAGCCGTGGTCGGCTCGTCCATGATGATAAGCTTGGCGTCCTGTATAATGGCGCGGCAAATCGCGACAATCTGCTTATCCGCCACCGAAAGCGCTTCGGCTTTCTCGTCCAGGTCCAGCTTAACATCCAGGTGGTCCAAGGCTCTTTGGGCCCGCTCTCTGATCAGTTTCCAATTGACAAACTTCTTTTTTTCCACCCTTAAGGTGTTCATGGCTATGTTATTGGCCACCGACAGGTTGGGGAAAATCGAAAAGTCCTGATATATAACCTGTATACCCCTGTTCATGGCTTCACTGGGGGTTAACTTGCTGTATTTGTGGCCCTCTATCTCTATTTCACCTGAATCCGGCGTGTACACGCCCGATATAATTTTTATCAGCGTGGATTTCCCGCAGCCATTTTCGCCGATTAAACAACGGACCTCTCCCTTTTTTACGGTCAAGTTAACGCCCTTTAATGCGTGAACCCCGGCAAAAGACTTGTTTATATTGGCTGCGCGAAGGAAAACATCCGACATTATCGAAACCTTCCTTTTCTGAGATTTTTCACTATATATATTTACTTAACCTTATTTTTACTTTACTCGCTGCAGGCAGTTGAATCAAGTAAATTTTATGGCAGAGCCCATTATTATGCTACGGCAGGGCGGCCTTACGGCCGCCCCCGTTT
>JAAXZP010000343.1 GCA_012719815.1 Christensenellaceae bacterium | reverse complement strand
GTCCGTCATCGCGCGGTTGCGTTTCTCACGCGCGGCCCGTATCCGCTTTAAATAAGCGTCGGCAGCGGCGATCTGCGTATGCGGCAGGCCGTGGGCGCATATGTAGGCATTGGTGATCTGGTCCGGGTTGTTGATCCGGCGGCCTTTGAGCGCCGTTCCGGACCAGTCGGTTCTCACCTCAAAGCCAATGGTCGTGGGGACACCCATGACCCTGCCCGCCTCGATAAACTCCTCCGCGCCGTTAATCGCGTCGTGGTCCACGATGCCCACCGTAGACAGCCCGCTTTTCACCGCCATCCACACCGCCATCGCGGGGGAATACGGCGAAAACGAGTATTTGGTATGCACGTGGTTGTTCGTAAACCCCTTTGGGGGCGGCAGCACGATGTTTCCTTTGTCGACCAGTTTCTTAAGGCTTTTCAGTGCCTCCAGCCGCTGATCCTTCAGAGGCGCGTTCAAACGGCTTATCAGTTCTTTTTCCATAATCAACCCCATAGCTGTCAGTTCATCTGCTGTCCGCCGGTCACGTTTATCGCCTGCCCGGTCATATACGACGCCTCGTCGCTGGCGAGGAACACAAGCACGTTGGCCACGTCGTCATACGTGCAGCCGCGCTTCAGCGGAACCTGGTCGATATATTTCTGGCGCACTTCCTCTTCGGTGATGCCCTGATTCCGCGCGTATTGCCTGTAAAGGCTGTTCACCCAGAGCGGCGAGTCCAGAAGGTTGCCGGGGCATATGGCGTTCACGCGCACCTTATAGGGCGCCAACTCCAGCGCAAGGCTCTGAACCAGCCCGATGCCGCCGAACTTGGACGCGGCGTATGCGCTGTTCTTGAACGATCCCTTCTTGCCCGATTTGGAGTTGATCTGAATGAGCGTGCCGCGGCTTTCCTTCAGGTATGGCACCGCCGCTTTCGCAGTGTTGAAGAACCCGCACAGGTTGACGTCGATCACCTTTTTCCACTTGTCTGCGTCAAACTCTTCGATTGCGCCGGAAATCAGTATCGCGGCGTTGCACACCACGATATCCAGGCCGCCGAGCACTTCCACCGCGCTGCGCATAAAGCTTTCGCAGCACTCGTAGCTCGTCACGTCCAGATAAAACGCGGCTCCGTCCTTCAGCGTCGCGGCCGTTTCCCTGGCGCCTTCCAGATTCAGGTCGCCCCCCACCACGCGGGCGCCTTCCTTATCCAACCTCTGAGCCAGCGCCTGCCCAAGCCCCTGGGCGGCACCGGTAATCACAGCCCTCTTTCCTTTCAGCCTTTCCACGTCAGTTGTCGCTTCCTTTCTGTGATTCAATGATACGGGTATATCGTTCGTAAGCCTGCATCGCCTGCTCGGTGTCCCGGGGCGCATACGACTCCACGCCAAACGAGGCTCGGATCACCTCCGCCATCTCGGCGCTGTCCTTCACCGCGCCCGAAGCCTTGGCCTGCGCCATGATATTGCCGATCGCGGTCGCTTCGCTCGGCCCCGCCACTACTTCGCGGTCCAGCACGTTGGCGGTTAACTGGTTGAGAAAACGATTTTTGGAACCGCCGCCCACGATATGCAGCACATCGATGCGGCACTGTTTGAGCTGCTCCAGACCCAAAAACGCATCCCGGTAGCTCATTGCCAGGCTCTCGTACACCGTTCTGGCGATCTCGCCTTTGGTTTGGGGCACATTCTGCCCTGTTTTGGCGCAGTACGCCTGGATTTTCTCCGGCATGCCGTCCCCGTCGTAGAACACCGGATCGTTCACGTCGATAAACGACTGGAACGCCGGCACAGCCTCAGCCATTTGGGCCACCTCGTCCCAGGTCAGTCTGGTTTCGACATCCCACTGGCGCTTGCAGCACTGGATAATCCACAGCCCCATGATGTTGCGCAGCAGCCGGTATCCGCCATCCACCGTACCCTCGTTGGAGAACTTGTTTTTGTACACCACGTCGTTGATGATCGCATGGTCCGTCACCACGCCGATCAGCGACCACGTACCGGAAGAAATAAACGCGAAGTTCGGCGTCGCGGCGGGGATAGACGCCACCGCGGAAGCGGTATCGTGAGACCCCACGCAATATACTTTCGGCACGCCGCCAAGGCCGCTTTCGCTGACGATATGCGCCATCAGCTCGCCCTTCACTTCGCCGCACTTTTGTATCCTCTGGAACAGCGACGCCGGCACGCCGCACATATCCAGCAGCTCGCCGGACCAGCTGCCGGTTTTCGCATCCAGCAGCTGCGTGGTGGTAGCGTGGGTATATTCGGTGCTCGTCACGCCGGTCAGCATGTAGCCCAAAAGGTCCGGCATGGTCAGCAGCGTCTGAGCGCATTCCAGCTGCGGGTCTTGCGTCAAAACCATATCATACAGCTGGAACAGCGTGTTGAACTGCATGTTCGCAATCCCGGTGATGTCGAAGGCGCTGCGCTCGCCGTATTTTTCAAGGAAAGCGCGCATGCCCCGCTCGCCGCGCGGGTCGCGGTACGCCCTCGGGTTTCCGATGAGCCGCCCCTGCCTATCCAGCAGCCCGAAGTCCACGCCCCAGGTATCAATGCCGATGCCCAGCGGCGCGCCGGGGGATTTTTTCGCGTACTGCCTGAGCCCGTCAATGATATTGGTGTACATGTTGAGGACATCCCAGTAATACGCGTCCCCGACCCGCACGTAAGTATGCTCAAACCGGCTGAGCTCCTCGATGGTCACTTTGCCGCCGTCAAACCGGCCCAGTATCGTCCTGCCGTTGCTTGCGCCCAGATCGACTGCTATCCAATCCATGCCTTCTTGCCCCTGGCGTATTAAAAATCCAGTTCGTACAGCTCGCCGATTTCCGGAGACAGCACTTCGCAGCCGTTCTCCGTCACCGCAATGCCTTTCTCCCACCGCACCCCGAAAGTATCGGTGGAAATAAATGTGTCAATCTGGAACGTCATGTTGGGCTTCAGCGCGTACGTCGAGCTGGTCTCCACCCACGGCGCCTCCACCTCAATGAGGCCGGTACCATGCAACGGGCCGTACACATAGTTGTCCTTGAACCCGTTGTCCACGTAATACTGGTAGAACTTCTTCGCGATGTCGCACGCCATCACGCCCGCCTTGATCTGCTTCTGGGTCCAGAAGTGCGCTTCGCGCCCGAACAGCACTACGTCGCGCCTGAAGCCTTCCAGCTTGCCCAGCCCCACAGGATAGCCTATGGCAGCGGAATAACCGTCAATTTTCGCCGAAAGGTTCAGCTGCACGATGTCGCCCTTCTGGAACTTGCGGTAAGACGAGCGCGAAATCGCATGGCGGGTGGACGCTTCGGAGAATACGTACATCGGCAGACCTTCGTATTCCGCGCCGTTCTCATAGATCACGCGCTGGGCGACGCCCACCATCTGGAGCTCCGTCATGCCCGGCCTTATCTCTTTGATCACCTGCTGGGAAGCCAGCTCAGCAATGCGGTAACCCTCGCGCAGGAATCTGATCTCGTTTTCGGATTTTATGGAGCGCAGCTCCACCATGATATCGCCGGCGTCCACGATCTGCGCTTTCGGGAAAGCGTCCTTAATCGCCTCCATTATCGTCACGGAAGTATCGAGATACGAAGCCACGCCGATCTTGAGCTCCTGCCCCGTTATCCCCAACGATTTGAATACATCCTGGAATGTGTCGGCTTTGAGTTCCGGATACTCCGGATTGGCGCCTTCACGGTACGCTTTCAGCACAAACAGCTTATCCAGCTTGTTGCGGTCCTTGCCAAACTCGCCGGACTCGGGCCCCACCAGCAGCGCCGCGTCTCCGGCTGCGGAAATCGCCACGCCGCAGCGCTCGAAAAGCGGCCAGAACCCCGAAAAATACCGTGCGTTGGCATAATCGGATTCGGTGGAGTTCACAATCATCGCGTCCAGGCCCTTGCGCTGAAGAATCTCGGCAGCCCGTTTCACGCGTTCCTTGTACTCATGGTCGGGAATTCTGATCGTTCCGTGTTCAGTCATCATGTACCTCCTAAATTACAGCCTTTATTCACAGTATCCCGGAGTGGTATAGAAACTGACTGTCCGGGGTTCTGCTCGTCCGTATTGCGCCACAATCGGCACATCGCTTTCCAGCATGATGGCATACTGCTCGCCTTCCCTGGCCGTATGCTGTCCGAAATCCCGCTCCTCGTTGGTGCGCAGGCAACGGACGCGCCTGGCGCCCACGGTGACTTCGATATCGGTGACGGGTTCTCTGTCCGTATAAAGCAGCGTGATTCTGATATGCGCGTCGCGGTCGCACACATTGGTGATGATGATCGATTCATGCCCCGGAATCGCGTTCACGCCGACAGGC
>JAAXZP010000342.1 GCA_012719815.1 Christensenellaceae bacterium | reverse complement strand
GCTTTCACATAGCCGGCCAGTATTTTGAACGGATCGGTGAAGTTCCTGAAGCTGAAATACCGGCGCAGTTTCCCTGCGCTGATGGTATGATACGGTATGTCGGTACAGCCAATGATCTCTTTTTCCATGCCTTCTTTGGTGCCTATGTATTCGACGTGGAAACCGTGTTCTTTCAGCTTCGGTATAATCGCAAGATTCGGGGTCACATGACCGGCGGTTCCGCCGCCTGTCAGCACAATTGTCTTTGCCATTCCGTCGCCCTTTCAATTTTATTTTCGTATTATACCATACGCTGTCTGGAAATCCCACTGATATTATATTAGCCATGGCAAAGATGCGTTAAACGGCAGCCGTTTCTGCCTCCAGTCAGTGACCTTGCGAACGAAGGCCTGTCCCCTTTTCCGGCAGAGTTAAACGCCGCGCATCCATGCCCAGGCGGCGTATGTAAATACAGCCAGTCATACGGTCAAATTTGCTTATTCTTGATCATCTGTGCGATAGTGTCCAGCCGTTTGCGCTGCGCGCTGTCCAGCATGGGCCCGACATTTTTCACAAAGGCGTCCAGCATTTCGTCGGAGAAGGTGCCGTTTTTCCTCCCCTCGCGGATCATCCTTTCCAGATCGCTCATGAGCTCGTTCTCGCTCTTGTTCTGATATTTTGAAATCGTCTCCTCCATGCTGTGGATCTGTTCTTCAGGCACGTCGCCTATTTTAATGTTGGCCTTCTGAGCCGCCGTTTTAATTTCCTCGCTTGTGAGCCCCTTTTTTTTGAACGATCGCAAATCCCTTTTCGCCATATGGGCACCTCCTTTACCTCATGTATATTCGCCTTGGGCGGCTTTGTTCACATACACCATGCCGCAGCATAAAATGTAGCACGGACTTTCTGTGGAGGATTTGCTGCCATGCCAATATTTCCCTATGGCCCAAGGCCGGTATCCCGTCAGATACAGTACACCCGCAGGGAACCGCCTCGCGCGGAAAAAAACGACACTGCCCCTCAGGCGGAAAACGACATACTGAAAAATGCCGCCTTCACCCCCGAACTCAGCTTCCTTCTGGCGATGACGCTGAAAGACGGGCTGCGTCAGGGAACGGTGCTGGACTTGCTGAAGAGCATTGAGCCGTATGTCTGCGCAAGGGACAGGGATGCGATTCATCAGATACTGAAAGCGCAGAAAATAGCGGAAGAATACCGGGCCAACCCGCCGGAGATACCGCACGGCTTTCCCGGAGCGGACCTTTACGGCTTTTCCCGCATGTCCCGCCAGCAGGCCTTGCTGGAGATACTGCAGCACTACGCGTCTCGCGAAAGCTCGGAGCTGATGCGCGCGCTGCAGCGCTCCGTGCAGATGCAGGAAAACTTCGCGCGGCTGGTCAGGCGTCTGGAGAAGCTGCGGCGTATGAACATGACCTCGCCTGAGGAAATGTTTGAGGCGATATCGATGTTCATGCCGCCCGAACAGCAGTCCCAGCTGAAGAACATACAGAACATGATGCGCATGATGGCTGCCATGCAGGGCATGAAGCCGGAAGACATATTCAAATTCATGAACAGCTCACGATAAGCCCTTTTCGCCGCGGCGGAATTATCGTATAATTTAAATGCAATTATCTTTATGTTTTCGGAGAACGCACATGAAAAATATGTCCAAGCCTTTGTCGCTGCTTGTGGTGCTCATCGTGTATGTGGTGGCCTTCCTCGCAGGCCTGGTCATGTTCTGGCTGCTGCCGCTGCCGCCCGTGTGGCGGTTCCTGTGCGCGGACGTCGTCGCCACCGTGGTGGTATGGGCATCCGGCCTCGTTTTTTCCAATTCCAGCATGTACGACCCGTACTGGAGCGTGGCGCCCCCCGTGCTGTAAGTCTGCTTCCTTCTCAATGCCCGCGTTTTTGATGCGGCGGATGCGCTCTTTATTGCCGTGCTTTTATTCTGGGGCGTGCGGCTCACGCTGAACTGGATCATAGGCTGGGAAGGCATGCATCACCAGGACTGGCGCTATACGATGCTGCATGACAATAACCCGGCCCTGTGGCCGCTGATCAATTTCTTCGGCATCAATATGATGCCCACGCTGGTCGTGTTTGCGGCCCTGCTGCCCGCTTATTACTGCGCGCAGTCCGCCGGAAAGCTCAGCGCGCTGACCATCGTCGGTGCGGCTGTTTGCATCATTGCCGCCGTGCTTCAGATCGTCTCGGACGGCCAGATGCGGCGCTTCCGCAGGGACCCCGCCAATAAAGGCCGCCATATAACGAACGGGCTGTGGAAATACTCCCGCCATCCCAATTATTTGGGCGAGGTATCGTTCTGGTGGGGTATCTACATCATGATGCTGGGGCAGCGGCCCGATATGTGGTGGCTGATATTCGGCCCGGTGCTGATGCCGCTGCTGTTCGTGTTCATCAGCATCCCCATGATGGAAAAGCGTCTGCTCACCACGCGGCCCGGCTATGCCGACTATAAAAAAGCCACGTCGATGCTGCTGCTGCTTCCTCCCAGGCGTGCAACCGAATCAGCATGAAAAAAGGGCCCGTGCGGGCCCGTTTTGTTTTATTTCAGTCTATATATCCTCATCGAAGCGATAACGCGCTTTGCCGCTGCGCTTGGACAGTATCAGCGCCTGGTCCGCCAGAGCCAGCAGCTGCGCATAATCGGAAGCGCTGTCCGGGTAGAGACAAAGACCGGCGCTCATCGATATGCGCCACTTGCTTTCGCTGTTGAAGCGCGCCGATACCTCCTCCAGCACCTTTTTGATATCCTGCTCGTAACTTTGGCGCCCTTCTCCCGTCAGTATAAAGGCAAACTCGTCACCGCCCCATCGGTACGCTTTCAGCGTGTCGGATTCCTGGCTTTCAAATATCCGGGAGATGCAGATCAGCAGGCGGTCGCCTTCGGCGTGCCCCATCATATCGTTGATGATCTTGAAGTCGTCTATATCAATCAGCGCAAAGGCAAACGGCTTTTTGGCGCTAATCAGCTTTTCGATATCCTGTTCCAGCGAATACCGGTTTTTGAGGCCCGTCAGGTTGTCGTGGTATGCCATATGGCGCATCTTGCCCAGCGAGCCGGAAACCTTGTTCATCATCAGCGCAAATGAGCGGGCCAAAATACCGACCTCATCGTTTCGCCGCGTAAATTTTACCGGCATGCGCGCTCCCGTCAGGTCCGCCTGCTCCGTGTATTTGGCAAGATCAATGATGGACCGGGTGAGCACCGAGCTGACGCCATACACGACGACCGAGATAAATGCAAGGCCGAACGCCGTAAAAACCAGAAAATTTTGGATATATTCCCGCATTTTTTTATCGATGACGGCCATGTCCACATAAGTGCTGACGATCAGTGGTGTGCCCATCACCGGCACGGTCATGCCGTCGTAAGTGCTGGGTTTGGCGTTGGCATTCACCACGATTGTGGCACTTTCTTCCTGCGGTTTGACAGTCACTGTCCCATCGATGTCAGCAGGATAGATGATCCGGCCGTCCTGCAGGGCCAACAATACGGGAATATCGTCCTGCAGGTCTTCCAGGGCGACAATTTTCCTCAGCCACTCCACCGAGCGTTTGGCGACTATCTTGCCCGAAATCGCGCCTCCTTCCGACGCCAGAGGCTCAGCTATCAGCAGCCCGGGCGTTTCGCCCTCGTACAGGTAACCGAAAAATACTAAGCTGCGAAGCTCGTTGCTGATGCCGGAAGGCGCGTTCATGGCCTGATAGCCTTCCGCAGTCACCATATACCACTTGTCGTTCCACTGGAGCGCGATGTATTCAAACTTGGACAGCCGCGCGCTACTCATCAGCATCGACAGGTATTCGTCGGCGCTGCCCTTCACAATGCTGCCGGACGCCAGCGTCTGGATGACCTGCGTGTCGGAGGCCAGGCTTTTTTCCAAAGCGTGAGCAGCCTTGTGACTTTGCTGCCCCGCATCATAACGGGCTTCGCTGGCGAGTGTGGAGCTCATGGCGGAAGAAAAAATCACGCCGATGATAATCGCCATCAGCAGGAAAACTGCAATTGTTGAAATTGTCAGCTTCAGTTTAATGCTCAAGCGAAGCCTCCCGGGGCAACCCTAATTGACGCACTACACCCTTTCAATCTATAATCGGTTTTTTGAATAGTAAGGTTTAACTGATTTTAGACAGCACCCGACTCAAATAATATCCGGTGGCGCTCTCGGGGCAGCGCGCCAGCTCCTCAGGCGTCCCCTGCGCGACGATCCGCCCGCCGCCGTCGCCCCCGTCCGGTCCCAGGTCGATCAAGTAATCGGCGCACTTGATGACATCCAGGTTGTGATCGATCACGATGACGGTATTGCCCTTATCAGCCAGCCGCGCAAGTATCTTGATCAGGCGGTTCACATCGTCGGCATGCAAACCGGTGGTCGGCTCATCCAGTATAAACAGCGTATTGCCCGTCTGCCGCTTGGAGAGGTAAGTCGCCAGCTTGACGCGCTGCGCCTCGCCGCCCGACAGCGTGGTGGACGGCTGCGCCAGCCGGATATACCCCAGCCCCACGTCGTAGAGCACCTGTATGATGTTGTGGATGGACGGAATGCCCTCGAAAAAGGCGAGCGCCTCCTCCACCGTCATATCCAGCACTTCCTGTATGTTTTTGCCCTTATAGCGCACTTCCAGCGTCTCGCGGTTGTAGCGCGCGCCCTTGCACACCTCGCAAGGCACGTACACGTCAGGCAGAAAGTGCATCTCGATCTTGATGATACCGTCTCCGCCGCAGGCTTCGCATCGCCCGCCCTTCACGTTGAACGAGAAACGCCCCTTGCCGTAGCCGCGCACTTTCGCGTCCCTGGTGGCAGCGAACAGATCACGGATGTGAGTGAACACGCCGGTATATGTGGCCGGGTTGGAGCGCGGGGTGCGCCCGATGGGGCTCTGGTCGATGGCGATCACCTTGTCTATTTGCTCGACGCCCTCGATGCGCGTATGGCGGCCCGGCTTGTCCTTGGCGTTGTAAAGCTGCTGGGCCAGCGCTTTGTAGAGTATCTCGTTGACCAGCGTGGACTTGCCGCTACCCGATACGCCCGTCACTGCGGTGATCACGCCGAGCGGAAACGCCGCGTCTATGTTTTTTAAGTTGTTCTCCGACGCGCCGATCACCTTGAACCAGCCGGAGGGCTCGCGGCGCTTCTTCGGTATTTCGATACGCTTTGCGCCGGACAGGTACTGGCCTGTCAGCGATTTGGGGTCGCGCATGATTTCCTCCGGCGTGCCCGCAGACACGACTGTGCCGCCGTGGACGCCCGCGCCCGGCCCCATATCGATCACGTAATCCGCAGCCAGTATCGTCTCCTCGTCGTGCTCCACCACGATGAGCGTATTGCCCAGCGCCTGCAGTTGTTTCAGCGTGGCGAGCAGCTTGCCATTGTCGCGCTGGTGCAGGCCGATGCTCGGTTCGTCGAGTATGTACAGCACGCCGGTGAGGCCGGAGCCTATCTGCGTGGCAAGGCGGATGCGCTGCGCTTCGCCGCCCGACAGCGTACCCGCCGCGCGCGACAGCGTGAGGTATGAGAGCCCGACATTGGTGAGAAACTTAAGCCGCGCGTGCAGTTCCTTCAGTACGCGGTCCGCAATAAGGCGCTGCGTCTCGGTGAGCGACAGGTTATCAAAAAAGTCCAGCGCCTGGTCGATGGACATGTCGGACACTTCCGCGATGTTTTTACCGCCTATCTTGACCGCCAGAGTCTCCGGCTTGAAACGGGTGCCGTTGCACACCGGACACGTCAGCGTCCTCATGTACTTTTCGATCTCCGCCTTCATCATCTCGGAGTCCGTCTGGACGTAGCGGCGCTCCAGATTGGGGATGATGCCCTCAAAGCGGTTAAGGAAGGTACCCTGCCCGTACTCCGAGGAATAGTCCACCTCAAAGCGCTCGTCGTCCGTGCCGTACAGAATCTTTTTCTGGATGTCCGGCGGCAGCTCGCCGAACGGCGTGTTCATATCGAAACCGTAATGGCGTGCCATGCCCTTGAAATACTGCGCGCCCCAGCTGTCCGAGCCGGAATTCCAGCCCGGCACGCGAATCGCGCCCTCGGCAAGCGACTTGGTCTTGTCCGGGACGATAAGGTCTTCGTCCATCTTCATGATGGTGCCCAGGCCGTGGCAGTGCGGGCATGCGCCGTACGGCGCGTTGAACGAAAACATGCGCGGCGATATCTCCTCGATGC